>JBMYQA010000013.1:0-43107 GCA_049600855.1 Flammeovirgaceae bacterium
ATAAAAGTAAATACCTTAAACCGAATTGCTCAGCGAAGCACTTCCGTATCTCGTGAACAATCCATTGCTTATGCGAAGCAAGCACGTATACTGAGTGACTCTTTGGATTATCCGCGTGGAGTGATTACAGCCGATTACCTGTTAAGTGTAGTGGATGGGAATCATGAAAAAATATTATACTACAGCCGATTGTTACTTACAATTTTGAAATCGGAAGGAGTAGCTGCACGCGATATGGTCGAAACTTATTTAGATGTAGGTACAGCGTATTTAGATGTGGGCAAAGTGGATAGTGGGTTGATCAATTTTGAGAAAGGCATTGAGCTGGCTAAAGAAAATGGATTAATCAAATTTGTTGGCTCTGGGCATATCAAAATGGGGGCCACTTATTACCGACAAGGGAATTATGAAAAAGCGATTAGCTCATTTTATGAAGCCTTAGCAATCGCAGAAGAGCATAAAGATCAAGCACTCACAGTGATTGTAAAGCGTAGGCTTGGCGATATTTATCGAAAGCTGGGCGAGCATCAAAAAGCACGAGAATCTTATTTTGATGGTTTAAAATTGATTGATGAAAAGCAAAATGCGGTATTAAAAGCCATTTTATACGGTTCTATCGCATCTGTTTATAGTTTAGAAGGAAATTATGAAGCGTCTTTAGTTTATCACGGTAAGAGTTTAGAAGTGTTTGAACGCTTAGGAAATAAGCGAAATATAGCCGCGGCATTACATAATATCGGTTATTTATACAAGGAACAAAATCAATTGGATAAAGCACTCGACTATTACCTACGTAGCCTAAAATTGATCGAGGAAATTCAAAATAAATATGGAATGGGCGTGAGCTATGAGGCAATTGCGGGAATATACCTGTTACAAAACCAGCCAAGCCAAGCCATTACGTATTTAGAAAAAAGCCTTGCTATTGCTCAGGCGATTGGCGATACCGCTCAATTACAATCCGTTTATGCTGCATTAGCTGACGCACATCAGCTAAATAAAGACTTCGAAAAAGCATTGGATTTTTATAAGCAGGCAGTCGTGATGAAAGATTCGCTAGAAGGTAAAGAATCTCGCAAACAAATTGCAGATTTAGAATCTACCTATGAACTGAACAAAAAAGAACAAGAAATTCAATTGCTGAATCAAGATCAGCAGTTAAAGCAGCAGCAGCGAAATATTTTAATTGTGCTCTTGCTGCTCATTTTTGTGATTGCGGGATTGGTTTACAGCAGGCAACGCCTGAAAATGAGAAAGAGCCAAGAGCTGTTGGAAAAAGAACGAGAGGTTGATCAACTCAAAACGCGTTTTTTTACCAATATATCTCATGAGTTTCGAACGCCATTAACTCTGATTATGGGGGTAAATCAGCAAATGCAGGAACAGTTCACAAATCCTAAAATCAAGGATTTACTGCAACTTTCTTCGCGAAATGTGAAGCGTTTGCAGCAATTAATCAATCAGTTGTTAGATATTTCGAAGTTGGAGTCGGGTAAAATGGCTTTAAATTTAGAAGAACTTGATGTGGTAGAATACATTAAAATCCTCACTGGGGCAATGGATTCCTTAGCGCAACAAAAAGGAGTAAGCTTACATTTTGAAAGCAGCATAGATCGTTTACCCATGCGAGCTGATCGAGATAAAATGGAGAAAATGGTGACTAACCTGATTGCTAATGCGATTAAGTTTACAGAGGCAGGTGGACAAGTCTGTGTGCTGTTGAGTAAATCAAATGGAATGTTCACTATTGAAGTAAAAGACACTGGAATTGGCATTTCCCCTGAGCATCAACAACATATCTTTAATCGTTTTTATCAAACGGATGATTCCAATACAAAAAATCAGGAAGGAACAGGGATTGGATTAACTTTAGTAAAGGAGTTGGTTACGCTGCATCAAGGAGATATTCTACTGAACAGTATAGTTGGGGAAGGATCGAGCTTTACCTTATCCATTCCACTCAAGCCTTATGAACTGTCGCATGAGCCTACATCGTTAGCAAATGTAGCCATAACAGAACAAGAATTGGTGTTGGATGCCATCATAGAAAGTGGCGCTGTGCTGGATGAAAACCATGAAGGTGCTAAAATCCTCATTGTAGAAGACAATCCTGATCTGCACGAGTTTATAAAGCAATACTTGGTTGATTATCAGGTGTTTTCAGCGTTTAATGGAATGGAAGGATTGGATAAGGCAATTGAAGTCATACCCGATCTGATTATTAGTGATGTGATGATGCCTGAAAAAGATGGGTATCAATTGTGTGCGGAGATTAAGAAGGATATGCGGACGAGTCATATTCCTGTGATTTTGCTTACAGCTAAAGCGGGGCAAGAGTCAAAGTATCAAGGATTGGAAACAGGAGCGGATGATTACCTCATTAAGCCGTTTGATACCAAAGAACTAAGTTTAAAAGTCCGTAATATCATTGAATCTCGGAAACAAATGCGTTTGCGCTTTTCGGAATCAACGCAATTTAAACCTGCTGAAATTGGTCATAACTCAGCCGATCAGCGATTTATGGAACAGGTTTTGGCTGTATTGGAAACGCATTATAAGGATGAGCAGTTTAATGTTGATCAGTTTGCTGCTGAAGTAGGCGTGAGCCGATCGTTACTGAATTCGAAATTACAAGCCCTCATTAGTCAATCGACCAATAAGTTTATTCAATCATTTCGTTTGCAAAAGGCGGAGGAGTTATTAAAAACTACGGATTTACAGGTGGCTGAGATTGCTTTTCAAATTGGTTTTAACAGTTCTTCCTATTTTGTGAAGTGCTTTCGGACAAAATATGGCAAAACGCCTAAGCAGTTTGCCGAATCGCTTATAAACTAAGGGCTGATTAGCAATACTAACCAGCCCTTAAAAAAATTATAGAATATATTCATTCAAATCTTTATTCGTCACTAAGCCACTCAGTCGTTCACTTACCATGTCTCTGGTGATGGAGATTTTGGCATTGGGTCCGATGGTATCGGGCACATCGAACAAGAATTCATTCAGCAGGTGACTGACTACCGTATGTAATCGTCTGGCGCCAATATTTTCAACCTCTGCATTAATTTGGAAAGCAAGCTCTGCAATTTCTTCTAGTGCATCATCTTGGAAAGTCAGTTCTACACTTTCAGACTCGAATAATGCGCTGTATTGTTTTGTTAATGCATTTTTAGGGGCTTTCAAGATTTGGTAGAAATCGTCCTTCGTGAGGTTGTTTAATTCCACACGAATTGGGAATCGACCTTGAAGCTCGGGAATGAGGTCAGACGGTTTTGATACGTGGAAGGCACCAGCCGAAACGAAAAGAATGTGATCGGTATTGATTACGCCATATTTTGTGTTTACCGCACTTCCTTCAACAATGGGAAGCAAATCGCGCTGAACACCTTCTCGACTCACATCAGGGCCACTTCCTTTAGAAGAGCTCACCGCAATTTTGTCGATCTCATCAATGAAGATAATGCCCATATTTTCCGTTTTTTGGATGGCAATTTCCTTCACTTCATCCATGTCAATGAGTTTGGCACTCTCTTCTTCCATCAAAATTTTGCGCGCTTCTGCAATGGGAAGTTTACGCTTTTTCTGCTTTTTAGGCATCATCCCACTAATCATTTCCTGAATATTCATCATGGAAACTTCATCAATAGGTCCGCCTACAACTCCTACATTATTCGATGCATTTCCTTCAATCGTAATTTCGATTTTGGTATCTTCTAATTCTCCTTTTTGAAGTTTTTCGCGGAATAATTCTCGCGTGCGTTCTTTTAAATCTTCTTCACTCGTTAAACCGCCATCCAATGTATTTATTACTGAACGGGCATGATTGGTTTTAGCAGGAGGAACTAAGGTGTTTAGGATAATTTCTTCAACTGCTTCAGCAGCTTTCTCTTTTACTTCCTGTTTCTTTTGGGTTTTTACGAGATTGACAGATTGTTCCATCAAGTCGCGAACCATACTTTCTACATCGCGGCCAACATACCCAACTTCTGTAAATTTAGAAGCTTCCACTTTTACAAAAGGAGCGTTGGCAATTTTGGCTAGCCTGCGGGCAATTTCCGTTTTACCTACACCCGTTGCTCCAATCATCAAGATATTATTGGGCATAATCTCTTTTTGAATGTCTTCAGGAGCATTCATTCGTCTCCAACGGTTACGCAGTGCAATGGCTACGTTTCGTTTTGCGGCATCTTGCCCAATGATGTATTTGTCAAGCTCACTCACAATTTGCTTGGGAGTAAGGTTTGCGATTAATGCTAAATCTTCTCTAATCTTCATATCTTACTTAATTCCGGTAAAGCTGTAGAAAGTCATTCATCATATACTTACCCAACTCAAATTAACGGATAATTGTTAAAACTACTAATATATCTTTCTGGGTGACTTTATTGCTTAACGATTGTGCTCAATTGATGACTCTTTTCTTTTTAAAGATGTCTTTGGTATTGAGTGTTACAGTAAATGCGTTTACACCTCCTCCAACAAATTGAGTATTCCTTGAATAAGCTACTTCTAATTTTTTGATGCGAATCATAAAACCAAAAGAAAAGCCCACCATAGCTTGCCTAGATTCAATGGCGAGTTCCCTCCGTTTGAGGAAATTATACCCGAACCTTAAGTTCAGGTTTTTACTGAACACAAATTCCCCTCCAAGCGTGAAGTGCCTTGACAATTTGTCAGTAAAACTTGCCTTTTCATCTAAAGGATTGCCTAAAGCGTCTACTTTACCATCATCCGAAGGGTCATCAAAGGCAATGTCAAATTGTTGTAACTGATTGGCCGTGATGGAGAAACGCAATGGCATGCGTTGGGGCTTAAACGATAAACCCAATTGAATGTCTAAAGGCATGCTAAATTCCTGACTTGGTGTAAAAGAGCCTAGTGAAAATCCCAAGTTTCTGATCACCAGTCCAAATTTAAAATCTTTTTTAGGATGGATAAACACACTGCCCACATCTAAAAACACACCACTCGCTCGATAAGTGTCTAACGAAGCTTGAGCTAATTTCAGGTTTGCCCCCAACGCAAAATGCTCAATTTTGCGCGCATGAGAAATGGTTACAGCTAATTCACTTCCTTGAAAGGTGCCCGTTACTTGGCCTAAGGCATTGGTTTGATCAAAGGTGCCGTAGGAAATGTTTTGGACATTTATTCCCCATAAACCTGCTTTTTTGAAGGAATGTGCATAGCTAATGGCTGAGCTATGTACATCGGCAAAGTAGGGATAATAACTCACCGATAATTTGTTCGCTACAGAATCGACCAATAGGGCAGGGTTGGAGGTCATCATATTTACATCTTGGTCTGATGAGGTGATGTTTTGTCCGCCTAAAGCAATGGTTCTAGCATGAGTAGGTAGGTTTAAGAACCCAAAGCTGGTGCTGCCACCGAGTTGGGCAAAACAGGATAGTGCCACGAGGTTACCAAGGAGTAATAAGCCTACTTTTTGAACTGTTTTTGTCATAATCAACCTGATTTAGGTACTGTAATGTGGGACAATTGAATGGGCGTTGTTAGTCAATCCATTCCAATAAAGTTTCCAAGCCGATGCCTCGCGAACCTTTCATTAAAACAAAAGCATTTTCAATAGGATGTGTTCGTAAATAATCTTCTAATTCCGATTTGTGTTCAAAAAATAGTTGCTGGCCGTCTTGTACTTGGTAAAACTCCTTCCCACAAAATAATACTTGATGAATGGGTAACTGCTTTGCCAGTTCCACCATCTCTTTGTGTTCGACTTTACTGATACGACCTAATTCCAACATGTCTCCAAGGATGGCAATTTTATAACGATCTGTATCTATTGCATCTAAACTTTCTAAGGCTGCTTTCATCGAAGAGGGGTTCGCATTGTACGCATCTAAGATGATGGTAGCTGTGGCCTTTTCAATAATTTGAGAACGATTATTTTTAGGCGTATATTCTTGAATGGCTTGATGAATAAGCGGTGCTGGAATGTTGAAGAATTTACCTATACAAGCTACGGTCTGAATGTTATCGAAATTGTATTTGCCAAAGAGTTGTGTTTGGATAACCTGACCACTTTCGGTTTTGTATTTAATGAAAGGATTAGTTTCGAGAAAGGTCAGGTTGGAAAAATCCCCCACTGATCCGTAAAATATGGGATTTCTAAATCGCTTCGCCATATTTTTGAGAATAGGATCTGCGGAATGGATGAAGGGAACTCCCTGATGTTGTATCAAGTAATGAAATAATTCACTTTTTGCGCGAATATTTCCTTCAAAACTGCCAAATCCCTCAATATGATCTTTGCCAATATTGGTGATTAAGCCATGTGTTGGGTGGGCAATTTCACAAAGTTCTGTCACATCACCCAATTGATTATCGCCCATTTCAATAATGGCGAGTTCCGTATTGGTAGGCATCGCCAGTAAGGTAAGCGGAACACCAATGTGATTATTAAAATTGCCCGCAGTGGCCCAAGTAGTGAAATAGTTACTACAAATGCCATACAGCAATTCTTTGGTCGTGGTCTTTCCATTGCTTCCTGTAATGGCAATCACAGGAATATTAAATTGCATTCGGTGGTGATGTGCCAAATCTTGCAATGCTTTTAAACCATCTTGCACCAGTACCACACGATCATCAATCACATAATCAGCTTCATCGACTAGTACGGCACTGACTCCTGCATCTAAGGCTTTTTGTGCAAACTGATTTCCGTTAAAGTTGGGGCCTTTTAAAGCAATAAATAATTCTCCTCCTTTTAGGTTTCTGGTGTCAGTAGATACGCCTGTGCTTGCTTGGAAAAGTGAATAGATTTGGTCGATCATTGAATTGAAAAGCAATAAAATTTAGACAAGATGTGAGGACACAAAAAAAGCCCTGTAGTTTCACAGGGCTAATATAGTATTTTGAATAGGATTTATTTACCAATCCGTACAGTGAGTTTTCCGAATGGTAATACTTCCGTGTTTTCATCTAAGGTAAAATAACCTGAAGCAAACGGCACCATTATACCTGCATCAAGTGCGAGGTGCGAAATGAAGAAACGCAATCCGCCAGAAACTAATCCAATAGAATCGTTGCTATCTACTGGAGAAATCAGGTTATCGGTGATGAGTGCAAAGTTGTTGGCAAAACGCAATTTTCCGCCAATAATAAATGCTGGGTAAGGAATTAATTCGTCATTGATAAAGCCATAAGCAATACCAGCAGATGCATGGATATCGTCTGTACCTAAAGATGCCGATACATAGGCCAAGCCTCCTGTTAAGGTGTTGAATCGCGCGACTAATCCTCCAGCTGCTAGGCAGAAATGATCTGTAATGGGAATGGATACTTTTAATCGGCCAAAAATTGGGAAGTCTTTCAATCCATCGGCAAAAAAAGCACCAGCACCCACAGAAAAGCTTTCGGTGATGGCGTAATCTAGTGAAACAAAAGATGCGGCATTTGCCCGCACATATAAATTGGCTTTTTCATAGGGAAATGAGGAAGCAATTAATAAGTATTCGCCATTAAATGGGTTATTCAAGTCATACTTCGATTTTCGGGCTTCTTGGGTAATAGACTTTATTTCTGCTTTACTAAATTCTAATTGTTGGTTAGCAGGGGTTAAAATGGTGATGGTTTCTTCATTGGGGCCAGCTTCTAATAGTTTTCCTTTCCAGATTTCGCCAGAATGCATTGTAAGTACCATTTTGGGATACTTTAGCTCGGCATATTCAGGTGCTTTTTCGGCATGAAGCGGGAGCATAATAAAGGAGAGCAAACATAAAAACAGCGTATTGAGTAACTTCATAAGTCGTTGATTAGGGTGATTAAACAACTTGGGGTTGTCCTGTTAAAAATCCATTCTTTCGAAAGTAGGCTACTTTACGAAGTAATATAAAAAGGATGTATTAACAAGCCAAATGTTACGCTATACTTGGAAGTTGAAAGCAGTAGATAAAAAAAATGGGGCCTTGGCAATTTACCAAGGCTCCAAAAACTTATGCATAAACAATCTGTATTTATTATTCTCCTTGTCCCATAGAGAATCCCATTTTACCATCAAACTCATATAGGTTTTCAGTTTTAATTACATGGAAACCATTATTGTAGAGTTTGTGTAAAAGGGCAATGATATCTTCATAATCTACGGGTCTGTAAGCGGTGCTTGTTCCATTAACGTCGGTATTCGAAGAAACAAAGCGGCATCTCCAGTGATCTGTACAATACGTTTCTTCAGATCCATTAGGATAAACCTTCACACCACGATTGGTAATCATTTTCAACTTTAACTTAAATGCATTGATGCGCGATAAGTTTTTACCAATCACATTAGGGTTTGTGCCTTTCCAATCGATGAAGACATCAACTCCTACTAATGTTTTTTCAGTTTCTTCTCTTCGATAGCTAGGGATAACAATCGTGTCAGATCCTCTTTCCATTTGACTTACTTTCAAATGTTTAGGGAGCTGGCCTAAGTTTGAAATCACAGCTTCTGCAAATTCACTGGTCGAAACCTTTTTTGTACTCGTAGCTTCCTGATAAATATCTGCAGTATGATATCCTTGCTCTATGGTGGTTAGCAGCGCGTTTTTAATCTTATTCGCAACATTTATCTGACCTACATGTGCCAACATCATGATGGCTGCGTTAATTAAACCAGATGGATTGGCGATGTTTTTTCCAGCAATATCAGGTGCAGAACCATGAATGGCTTCGAACATGGCAACGTTAGTTCCAATATTTGCAGAACCTGCTAGTCCTACTGAACCTGCAATTTCCGCCACAATGTCAGAAACGATGTCACCATAAAGGTTTGAAGTGACAATTACATCATAGTTTTCTGGTTTTGCTGCTAAGCGAGCCGCACCAATGTCGATAATTTGCGTTTCACTTTCGATCTCTGGATATTCTGCTGAAATTTCTTTAAACACTTGGTGGAAAAGACCATCAGTTAATTTCATGATGTTATCTTTCACCATGCAAGTCACTTTCTTTCTGCCATAAGCTAGTGCGTATTCGAACGCATATCGTACGATTTTTTCACAGCCAGGTCTTGTGATGAGTTTCAGGCATTGTACAACATCGTGTGTTTGTTGGTGCTCAATGCCTGCATATAAATCTTCTTCATTTTCTCGGATTACCACCAAATCCATCTTAGGGAAATGGGTGTGTACATATGGACTAAGTGAACTAACAGGGCGAATGTTTGCATACAACCCAAGCGTTTTGCGAAGTGTCACATTCAAGCTTTTATAACCTTTGCCCTGAGGCGTTGTAATCGGAGCCTTCAGAATGACCTTACTCTTATTGATAACGTCCCAAGCTTCTGAACTAATGCCAGCAGTGTTACCTGCTAAATAAACTTGTTCCCCGATTTCTATTGGTTCTGGTTCTATATTGGCTCCTGCTGCTTGAAGTATCTTTAGTGTTGCGTCCATAATTTCTGGACCGATGCCATCTCCATGAGCTACGGCAACTTTTAGTGCCTTCTGTGTTGTTTTTTGATTAATTTCTAGTTCTGCGATATTCACACTCATATGTATTTTAGTTTTATGTTGATAATGCAAATATCGACAGTATTGTTCATAAATTATGATTTATAATTTTTATGTAAATCATAAGCTTTGTTTTATGTGTTTGGGTTTACGTTGTTATTTGCTTGAGTACTTTTCAATAAGAGCTACACGTTAGGAAGCACAAAATCGGCCTTTAGCGTAGTTTAAAGGCGCTACATGGGGGAATTAACTACCACAAGTGCATCAAATTTAAATCCATATGGGGCAGTGCCTATGCGAAAAGGTAGTGTAAGATGGAAGTAAGAAAAATGTAAAACTTACTTTAAGAATAAACTGGTTCATATGGGGGTATGAACCAGTCCTGAGGCCTTTCTAAAAGGGAACTTTGTTAAAGAAGAAAACATTCCTCGTGTTTTTTACCTCATCTTCTTTATTCTTGATGCGTTGAAAGCCCCATGCGATAAAGTAATTGTCATACCAAAAAGCCAAATCACTTCGATAAGATCGCCTTACACGGTCATTTTCGTGATCTGTGGTGAGTGGAATCTCATTTTTTCCACTATTCACCTGATTCCCTTCTATCACTTTTGATAGGAGCTTACCTCGATAGTGATACAAAAGCTTGACTTTATCTTGATCAAAATGCAGTTTTACCACTTCTCTGAGGTTAAAGTATTTCACTTGTTCGAGTTCGAAACTGTTATCCCATTCAAGTTTTCCATCTTTTGAAAAACTCGCTAACATGGCATGGGTATATTGGAATCCATCAAAAATGCGCTGAGAGCCCATAGGATAATTGTAGCGGTAGCGATTATAAAAACCAACCCTTCCGTTCCAAACGGTGCCATTATCGTAGCGGTAGGTTGGATAGTAGGCTTCAGCAATAAGCGTGTATTTATCATTTTTACTGATGAGATTATGAATTAACAAGCGATATTGGAAGTTTAGATCTTTATTCTTACTCTCTTTTTTCTCCTTGCGTTTCTCCATCTTTAGCTTTTGTTTTTCAGGCAAATAGTTGAAGAAGTTTTGCAAGTCGGTGAAGCTGTAATAACGAATGTAGCGCTGTTTTTCCCCATCAAATTCAGTAATGTATAATCCATCAGATAACCTGGATGAGCCATTTGCATAGGTACCAATAATAACAGCATTACCTTCTTCAGTAATGGATTGTTTACCCGATAATAAATTTTTATCGTCAGTGCGTGGGATGGCAATTTCACTTAATGGTTCTCCTGAAGGATCATACGAGCGAATGACGAGATTACTCATGCCTCCTTTCCAATTCACAAAATTGAAGTTAATCAATTGATTGGTGGTGTCTTTATCTAAAAACTCAAAGTCTGACTTTTTGGTAGTAGAAGTGGGTAAAATCTTTAACAAATCCTCTTGAGCAACTCCCTTGTTCAAGTTGAAATTGAGTAATATCGGCGTATTTTTGGCTAAACCAGCCACGAATGCATGTCCATGCATTACCTTTAATTCTCTAAAAGTCAATCGACTTAATGCGGGAACTTTTAATTTTTCAGCCTGTTGAGCCTTAGTATCTACTTTAATAAATTCAAAATCTTCTGAGGCAAATCGGGTGAAAATTAAGTACAGCTGACTGCCATCTGTATCAAATCCTTGGTAATCCATCCAATTGTTCACCTGAATTTGGGTTTCCCACACCTTTTCTAAATCAGTGTTATAGTGGGTGAAATACCACGTGTTTTTACCGCCCAATACTTTATCTTTTCGCTCTACAAAGAGCAATAAGCCATGTTCATTAAGCGGAACTACCTGATATTCTTCAGAACGAAATTTTGTCTCTATCTCTACACGAAGTGCTTCTTCTTGTCCATAAAGATTTATACAAAAAGCTATGAACAAACAGGCAAATGCGAGTCGTCTCATCATCATCTTGTTGTAAATTGGTTAACGTGTTGTGGATTGCAAACGAATTTTGCCTCCATATCACTAGTTTAACTACTTAACCTGCAAAGATAGTGCTTGATTCATGGTTGTGCGGATGGATGATCTTAAAACTCCTAAAAAATTAGCAATCGACTGCTCATGAAGTGTTTGGTTAATTGAAGGATGTCATTCATTTTTGTTGTAAGCCAACATAGGAACTTTATTGCTTATCATGACAAAACTGCAAAAATCTAAATTACTCTTTTGGGTGCTTTTATTAATTGCACTTTACGTAGGAATGGAAATGTATAGCCCTTCAAGGTATATTTGGGGGTATTCGGTGTATGGTATTGATGTTTCTAAATGGCAAGGCGCAATTGATTGGAAGGCCGTACAGCAGGATAAAATTGAATTTACGTTCATTAAAGCTACGCAGGGAATGAATAAAGTGGATACCCTGTTTAAGTACAATTGGAAGGAAGCGGGAAAACAACAGATCGTGAAAGGAGCTTATCACTATTATGAGCCTGATAAATCTCCAAAAGAACAAGCAAAAAATTTTATTCGGCAAGTTAAATTGCGTTCGGGAGATTTACCGCCTGTATTGGATTTGGAAGAACCGATTGCTATCCCGTTAGCAGAATTTCAAGCAAATGTACAGGTTTGGTTAGATGAAGTTGAGCAGCACTATCAGATAAGACCGATGATTTATGCGAGTCCGAGCTATTACCGCAGCTATTTGCTGGAAGCCTTTTCAGATTATCCCGTTTGGTTAGCGCGGTATCGAAAATACCCAATTCCAAGATTGCCCAAAGAGGGTGAGCAATGGCTATTTTGGCAATATACGAATAAAGGCAGGGTAAAAGGCATTCAGGGAGATGTGGATTTGAATGTGTTTTGGGGTACTCCAAAAGAATTGCAAAAAGTATTGAAGTAAGCAAGTTTACAGGGAAGTCCATGTGAAAACTTCTATAAATTGAAAGATGCCAAATGAATTCCATTACCTTTACCCATTCGTTTAAATCAGGAGTTTGTGTAAATGCACTGCTTGTATTACACAAACTCAATCTCAACTAATTTATAACCTATGGGATTAGTAAAACTTGAGGGAATGGAGTTTTTTGCCTATCATGGCTATTACGATGAAGAGCAAGCAATGGGCAATAAATACAATGTTGATTTGAGCATCTACCTCGATTTGAATCAGCCTGCTCAAAGCGATAAATTATCGGATACAATTAATTATGAAGAATTGTACCGAATGATAAGATTAGAAATGGAAGAGCCTGCTCGTTTGCTAGAGCATATTGCTTTTAGAATTAGCAGGAAGTTGTTAGAGGCTTTTCAACTGGTACAAGAAATTGAGATTAGTATCAGTAAATTTAACCCTCCTTTGGGGGGGATTTGTAAGAGCGCTACCATTGTTTACAGAAAGAAGCGAGCAGACTTATGACCATTGTGGAGGTTGTTATCACTGATGGAATTAGTGAAACGATCTAAAAAAGTTATATTTGTGCGCATTTTCATGGTTGATTGGCTTGATTTTCGCGCGCTTTTTACGACTATTTACAATGCTTTTGATTAAATCGTTGATCCTAATTGATGATTTCAGGATCTTTCACATAATTACTCCATTCATTACTATCGAATGCTTTTAATTATTCAATCGTCATTAGTTGACATGAAAAAGGATCTTATATTTTTGTTGCTTTTTCTGTTCTCTGTCACTTGCCTTGTAGCGCAACAAACTACATTTACTGGAGTGGTTGTAAATGATTCTGGTATACCGCTAGAAAATGTACGTGTTTCTATCAATGGAAGTCCATTTACGAAGACAGATGCTTCAGGAAACTTCACCTTTACACTTTCTCACCCAGATTTAGGAGTTACCACTGTACTGGCAGAATTAAAAGGACATCAACGGGGAGAATATCGTTGGTCCAGTGATACTTCCATTGAAATCATTATGTTGCCCTTAAGTTCTTTTGGTGGGCAAGTGCTAGACCAGTCAAAACAACCTGTTAAAGGAGTTTCGGTACGAATTGTAAAAGAAGATTTGGATGTGAGTGCTGAAACAGATACTTCAGGGCTATTCAATGTGTATCCACCTCATACCATCGCTATAGATGCCAATGCGGAGTTTTATGTACGGGGCAAAAAGGTTGATCCGTCAGATTTAATTTTTGCAAGTGATGATTACTTCGTACAGATTGGTAATCAGGAACAACCTGAGAAGATAGAAATCGATGTAGTAGATACCATTAAAAAAGAAGAAGATTCAAAAGAGGGTTTCCAACCAATGAGTGTGACAATTTTGTTTGAGAATGGTTTGGCTGCTAAAAACATCCGTGCCTATTTAGGAGATGTAGAATATCAATCAGATGCTCAAGGTCAGTTTATTGTAAATGATCCCCTTACCACTCCAGAAAGTATCGGCGATATCAAATTTGCCGCCCACGAAATGGTAATCTATAAGTACGATAAGGAAACGAATGAGCTAGTTGTGCATATTGCCGAAAAAGCAGTAGCAGAAGATTCTGTCGATGTGTCGAAATTATTAGATACATCTGTTGATGATACGGTAGTCGTGGAATATCGCGAGGATTTTAATATCGTATTAACGCAGTTGGAGATTCGAAAGCAAACATTGAACGAAAATAGCATTCGGATCAAAAAGGAGATGGAAAAAATTGCCGAAAAACTAAATAATGGGCAAGAAGAGCTATCAGAAGAGCAACGACATATTTTAACAGAAGATTTATTACAATTAGAATCTGCACTCATTAAGAATGAGCAAGACTATGAGCAAGCACAGTTAGAAACCAGAAAGTTGCTCGATGCGATGAAAAATACCTTGGAAACGAAAGACCTTCAACTAACAGAAATTAAAGAGGAGCTTTCCCAAGATATTATTGTATTTATCGTAACGGTATTAATCTTAGTCAGTTTAGTAGGAATTTTTTATGCGGTAGCCTCTCGTATTCGTAAGCAAAAGGAGGAAATAGAAGCTTCTTATCGAAATATTCAAACCATTGGTGAAGTTGGGCAAAAGATTACAGCTACGTTGGATTTTGAGAACTTGATTCAAATTATCCATAAAAACGTGAATTCGTTATTAGATGCAACGGTATTTGGGGTAGGTATTACCAACGAAGCAGTAAATAAAATTGAATTCAAAAAATACATTGAGAAAGGAGAAACACAATCGTATTTTTATGAATCTTTAGATGATCATAACAAGTTTTCTGTGTGGTGCTTACACAATCAGAAAGAAGTTGTTATCAACGATTTAGCTTCTGAATATACAAAATACATTTATAAAGAAGCTTTTACCCCCACGGAGGACATGCCTAAATCATTGATTTATTTACCATTAATTATTGAGAATAAATCAATTGGGGTAATTACCGTGCAGAGCTACCGAAAAAATGCGTATAAAGAGTTAGATACCACAATTTTAAGAACTTTAGCGTCTTACGTATCCATTGCCTTAGCAAACTCCAATGCCTTTGAGGTAATTCGAGAGAAAAATCGAAACATTACCAATAGCATTCGTTATGCGCAAACCATTCAAGAGGCCATTTTGCCTTCTGATAATGCGATAGGAAGGAACTTTGGGGAACATTTCATCTTTTATAAACCTAAAGACATTGTATCTGGCGATTTCTATTGGTTCTCTAAAGTAGAAGCGAAGAATGGTGAGCCAGAACGTTTATACATTGCTGCGGTAGATTGTACAGGACATGGGGTTCCAGGAGCATTTATGTCGATGATTGGAAATACGTTGCTCGACGAAACCATCAATCAGTTACAAATTTATGATACGGCTCAAATCTTAGAAAACCTGAATGTGGCTGTAAAAGAAGCATTAAATCAAGAAAATAAAACGAATGATGATGGTATGGATGTGTGCCTATGTTGCATAGAAAAGCAAAATGGGGATGTCCGCCTATCCTTCACGGGTGCCAAACGTCCGCTTTATTATTATGAGCGTTCTACTGGGAAAATCGACATTTTGAAGGGCGATGCTAAAACAATTGGTGGACTACAACGCAAGAAGCGCACATTTAATCGACAAGAGTTGATATTGAAAGCAGGAGATGTGATTTACCTCACTTCTGATGGTTTGGTAGATCAATCGAATCCGATGCGAGAGAAGTTTGGAACCAAACGATTCTTGAAATTATTAGAATCGAATGCGGAGTTAAGTATGATTGAGCAAGAACGAATTATTAAAGAAACACTCATCCGCTTCCAAGCCAGTGCCGACCAACGTGATGACATGTTGGTGGTTGGCGTGAAGTTATAGTAAGTAAGATATTTTAGATAAAGTATGCCTCTAACTGCTGTTAGGGGCTTTTTTATGCCTTTTCCGTAAAACTCCCTATGGTCATTTAGGGAATTTTACGGATGTTTTTTATCCGATAGAATGCCCTCCTTTGTACAAGACAACGTGTAAAAATACAGCGATGCTACTTACACTGATTTCCAACCCTAAACGTGCAATAACAATGAAATGTCTGATGACCTTTTACATACTCACGATCTCTTATTCCGTTTGGGCACAATCACTCACCCATCCGCGAATTTCAACCGATCGACCAAGTGTGAGCTTTTCTGCTAGCACAGTTCCTAAAAAAGCGTTTCAAACTGAAATCGGTTACGTTTACACGTATCAGGAAGCAAATAACAGTACTTCAACATTGCCCAACCTCGCTTTACGTTACGGCCTATTTAAAGGGGTCGAATTGAGAGTGGTTACAGACTATGCGTTTACCAGAACATCACTAGATGGTACTACCAGCAGGCAAGATGGGGTGATGCCTTTGCAATTTGGAGCTAAGTTGGAGCTGTTTCAGGCAAAAGGTGCGCTGCCTAAAGTAGCGGCAGTTAGCCAAATTGCCTTGCCTAAATTGGCTTCCAGAGCATTTCAAACAACGGGTTTGCAGTTAATGACTCGACTATTATTTGAGCATGACTTAGGCACTGGGTTTGGGCTGTTTTATAATATTGGGCCAGATATTGCCCAATCTCAACAGCATTGGAATTATACCTTGGGTGTAAGTAAGAGTCTTGGAGAGCGGGCGAGTATTTATGTGGAAGGTTTTGGGAGCTGGGTAGATGAAGGGAATGCGAATCCTGTAGGCATAAATGCTGGCTTTGCATATGCACCAACCAATCAGATACAAGGTGATGTTGCCTTTGGAATGGGCTTAAATGATGTTGCAACTGACTGGTTTGGCACAATCGGTTTTTCGTTTTATCTACCTCAATCGTCTACTGTTCGATAATGCGTAAGAGCCGTTCAATTTCTTCCATTTTCTGTGTTTCACCAAGTTCTTTATAAGAAACATAGAGATTGCGAAATACCCGAATGATGATTTCTTGCGTAGTGCAAGGCTCATAAAACGCAGGGGAAGGGGAGAGGTTCTCTTGTCGAACGTGATTGTCGATATCGGCTCTTGAAAATACCAATCCTTTATTAAATACGCTGATGTAAAATTGCATGTCTTCATCTTTATAAGTTAAGATGAATTGTTTGGGAAGATTTACTCCATACAATGGGAGCTTCAGTTTTTGAGCAATGAGCATGTACACCACACACAAACTGATCGGATTACCTTTTCGTGTTTCTAACACCATGTTCAGCATGGAGTTGTTTGGGGCATAAAAGTTTTGGATATTGGGTCTAAATCGCAACTTGTGGAAAAAGATGCTATTCAACACCTTAATTTGATCGAGCGGATGCATATCGTACTTAAATGCCAACCACACTTCATAGTAAATTTGCTCTAATGCTTTGGAAATTTCTTCGTAAGAAACATCTGGATATAAGTAACCACAAACAATCCACATGCCTTTGAATAAATCGTCTGCACCATCTTCTTTCCAATGGGTAAGTTTATCAATTAAGCTTTCGAATTGAATTTTGTGAATGGTTTCTTCAATCCGTTGTTGCATTTCAGGATTAAAGTTTTGTTCCCAAGCTTCTTCAAGAAAAGGAATCGCTTCTAAGCCAATAGAAAAAATTTTGCTTTCTACGTGCTTTAAGACTTCGTGGTCGTTGTCGTCAAGTAATGATACTAATGCCTTAATTTCTTTATCTTCCATACTTTAATAAACAGTAATTTTTAATGCTTGGTTTCCAATATAATGCCAGAGGCAAAACGTCCTCCTTTTCCTCGCATACTTCGAGCCGAAAAAAAG
This sequence comes from Flammeovirgaceae bacterium, assembly GCA_049600855.1. Lineage (GTDB taxonomy): Bacteria > Bacteroidota > Bacteroidia > Cytophagales > Flammeovirgaceae > JBMYQA01. The sequence goes on from JBMYQA010000013.1 coordinate 17,571, forward strand.
ATGTCGGAATGGGTTAAGGTACATAAGCCAGCAAGTTCAATGTGTTTACTCGCTACGCCAGCGTTAAGCAGCTGAAGTTTATTCGCCTCCCATAAATTGAGCAAACCTTTGCCTTCTTTGGTTTCTTGGCTTACCAATCCCTTTTTAGTCCCAAAGGCCGTGATGACGGCCTCAATAACTTCAGGGCCAACTTCATAGCGTTCAGGGCCAATAGAAGGGCCAATGCCAATCAATAAATCTTCGGGTTTACTACTGAAGGTTTCCTGCATTTTTTGAACCGCTTTTTGAGCAATCTTTTTGACGGTTCCCCGCCATCCTGCATGTACTGCGCCAATGGCCTGTTGAACGGGATCGAAAAATAATAATGGCACACAATCTGCCGAAATGACAGAGAGGCAAATTCCTTTTTCATTAGTAATTAGCGCATCTGTACAACGCAACTGCTCATTTAGCCAAATTGTTCCTTGATTAATCTTGGTTTGAGTGACTACTTGAATAGTGGCATCATGTGTTTGACTAGGGAAAACAAGCTGTTGAGGCTCAATTTGCATGAGTTGTGCTATACGCTGCCGATTTTCTAAAATATTTTCTCGATCATCAGCAGTTCCTAAACTGATATTTAGACTACTGAACTCACCTGTACTTACTCCTCCATGTCGAGTAGCAATGTAATGTCGAATGCTAGACTTGGTACTGAAATGATCAAATTGATAATAGGGAATATTTGCGTGTGTGTGGTATTTCATAGTTATTTTTCTAGCTGTCTAGAATCTAACCAAATCAGGGCTTCTTTGTAGGTATCAAAACGCTCAAACAACATATCCGTATACCCCATTTCCATCAAAGCATCTTGCATTGTTTCTGTTGCAACTTGATTTCCTATGTTTTCTGCATTTACCACTGCAAATAATACTCCTGGTTGAATAATTTGTGAAGCTACATGATTGAGATACCATGTTCTTGATTTTACACTTACTTTTTTTAGTTTTTTTGTGTGGTAGATAAATTTTTTAACACCATGAGATTTCGTTAATTCGATAAGTTTAGTATATCCCTGTTGATAGTCTTCATGCGATACAACGCCTTCAAACTGAATCATGATAATATTTGAGATACCATCAAAACATACTTTTATGCTTTGATGTTTATTTTGGTAAACTAAATCCATAACAAAAGCCATTGATTAAGTAATGAATAATTTCACTACTGAGCAATATTAATGGAAAGGTATTGGTCATGCAACAATCTATTCGAGAACCTCTTGAGCTGCAAACCAATTTAAGGCATTTGTCATAGAATCAAAGTGTTGTAATTGAAGTGGATAGCCTCTTTCTTGTAGCTCTTCCCGAATGGTTTGAAGTGCAATTTGGCTAGCGATATTTTGGTAAGTTACACAAGCTGCCCGAATATTGGGCGCATATAGCTTAGGGGCAAAATGTAGAATAAACCAGATGCGTGAGGCGATGCTTACTCGGCCAAGTTCCTGATAATCTAGGATAATTTTGAAGTACTCATGTACTTTATAGAAATGGTAGAGTTTGTCAAATCCTGCCATGTATTCATAATGCGATAAATTTCCTTTGAATTTCAACACCAATACTTCCGCTTGTTGAATTCGCTGGATTTGGAATGAGTTTTTGGAGTTTGCATACAATACTTCTGTGTTCATAGTGGTAAGTGTTTAGCCCTAAATAATCCATTCTGATTTACTGCTTCTGTTCATCAGCGTAATTAAATTACTAAGCACAGGTCGAAATGATTTCCCAAACTTGTTAAGGAATGTGTATGAAAAAAGTGGTAGAAAGGAAGGAGGTGTAAGGTTTTTGTTAGAAAATTTGGCTTGTTTTCTAGAAAAGTGAAGGATGCTTTTCTTTCAAGTAATTGAGGTACTTAGGAAAGTTACTTGCAAATTCGTTTTCAAATTCTTGTTTAAATTCGTTTTGTTTCGCCCGATACCTCATTCTGGACATGAAATACGTATTGTTGGGCAGTTCAGACTCAAACAGGTGTTTATAGTTTTCATTACGATAGGGTAAATTTCTTACCTCTTCCACAAAACGTTTAATAAATGTAGTTTTTAATAATTCTTTTTGTGCTGCGGAATGTGCGTCTGTAAATGTATGATACAAAGAATCTAGTCCTTGAGCACGAGCTAATGCAAAATTCGTATACAAGTCGCGGTCGATTTTTGCATTTTGATAATACTGATATTCTTCCGATTCTTCTCCATATTTCTGCTTTAGAAAACGCATGGCACCATAATCGCCTACAAAACTGGCTAAGTTTTCATTGTAAGCAACGCCGTCTTTAATAAAGATCGTTCCGTGGGTTAATTCATGAATGATCAAATTCGCTAAACTCCCTTCAGAGCGCTCTAGCATATTCGATAAAATGGGGTCGTTCAATAGGCCTAAGGTGGACCAACCACCCACTTCGCGGATATTGGTGTCAAACCCTTCTTTTTTGAGTGCAGCTTCGGCTGAAGCTGCCTTTTCTTTATCGAAAAACCCTTTATAACTGAATGAACCAATAATAGGAAATGACCATTCTACGGCCTTGAGTTGGTATGGCTCGCAAGCAGTAACGTTCCATAAAATGGCTTCGCCTTGCTGGTCGTAAAGTTTGCTGTAGCTCTTGCTATGATCTAGTCCAAGTGAATCAAATGCGTATTGCCTAACCTCTTGAATGAGCCTGATTTTTTCTTTTTTCGCCTCAGGATAATTCGGATCAGTTAAAAACGTTTCTACAGGTTGAGCTTGATAGAGAATTTTGAATTGACCATAGGCTTGCCCTAAACCATAAGCGATTAGATCCCAATTGAAGGCCAGCAAAATGAGTAGAAGGACAAGCAGCTTGCGCACATAGGGTTTCAGGTGAAACCACAAGCCTCGTTTAGTGGTAGGAATCCGATGCTCAAGACTTGATTTTTCGGGGTAACGCGGAATTTTATCGAGGTAAAATTGCTTAATTTCTGCTAAGTCCTTTTCGTAATCACCTGATGGGATAATGGGGTTTTCAATGCCAATTTCCCTACGGTAATAGTCAATGTAAGAACAATAGATGGGAATATTTGCCTGTTTAGCAATGTGGTAAAAACCCGTTTTCCATTCACCATTTAAGCTACGCGTACCTTCAGGAGCAATGGCCAAGCCGAGCGTATCAGCTTTGTTATACATTTCTACCACTTGCTCTACTAAATTCCCTTTCTCCTTAGAGCGGTCTACGGGCACGGCACCAAGCCACTTAATGAAAAAACCGATAGGAGAGTCAAGCCAATTTTTTTTGATCAGAAATTTACAATCTTGGAGATTAATAAAAGGCCGACAAGCAACTCCTTTGGGGAAATCCCAATTAGAAGTATGCGGGACTACAATAACCATATATTTTTTGACATCCTGCGGTTTGGATTTTGTTGTTTTCCAACCCGTTAGCCATAAGTAAAATCCTAAAATGATTCTTGACATGAGTATGCGTGTTCGTAAGGGGACATGGAGGTTTTAAAGTCTTGGGCGAAAGTAAGTGGTTATACAAGTATCTCCAAGTTGAATTGGTGATAAGGGGGAAGAAGCATGTTAAGGATAACAAATACGAACGGCAATGGGATTAGTTCCCATTGCCGTTCGTAAGCATAATCATTGATGATGACTATTCTGCTTTTTTCTGAAGATGCTTATTTTGTGCAAAAAACTCAAGTACTTTTTTCATCTCAGCAGGTGCTCTATAACCTGGAATTGGCTGAAGCATTTGGAATTTTTCATTTAAAACGACCACTGTAGGGTAACTCATTTTGCCATTCATTAAAGCGGCAGCTAATTGGTGATATCCCCTACGGCCTTGATTGATGAATTTAAACGTTTGATCGCCTAGTACAATGTCCTCTTTTTGCTCAGCATTGAATTTAACAGCATAAAAGTGCTCATTCATGTACTCTGCAACTTCGGCTTTTTCAAAAGTATCTCGATCCATTTTCTTACACCACCCACACCAGTCTGTATATACATCAATGAAAATTTTCTTAGGTTTTTTTTGAGTAGCAGCAAAAGCTTCCTCAACCGTCATCCATTTGATTTTTGCCTCTTTTTTTTCTTCGCCACTTTCTGGTTTAATTATCCAAGCAGAGCATAGGAAGAGAATCAGGGTAAATACACCAAAGCTCGCTAATTTTTTCATGTCGTATAATTTGATTTTAAAAAACAATCTGAATCGAATATTGGATTTATTGATAAGTTACTCAGTGAAGTCGAAAATATCATGCCACGTATGCAAATTAACGACTACTTAACTTATGCAGCTCGAAGTAAGTGCGCAAAACAAATTTGTCTTCAATTACTTCTTCTTTATAAACACAAAATAAACTAAAAAATTCAGGAAATGACGAATATACGCCTTCATTTCCTGTTTTTTGTTTCAAATAGCTACCGATTCAAATGGGATTATATAGTTTTGTGTGTTAGCTGTTTGAGCATGTTTAAACAGGGTTGTATTTATAGATGATATTTGGTAAATGGAAACAGATTTGACCCAAAAAATGCTGCATTTGAAGCTTCCAACTGATCCGCGTTGGGTGAATATTGCAGAGAAAAATATTGAAGAAATTTTAGTTGATCACGCGTATTGTGAACAAAAAGCGGCTTCTTCTTGTATCTCTTTAATTGTACAATATCCTGAAAAGGAAAAGCTGGTAGAAGTCCTTACACCAGTAGTTGCTGAAGAGTGGAGTCATTTTGAGCGTGTGTTAGCACAATTGAAAAAACGAGGCTATCAATTGGGAAGGCAACGCAAGGATGAATATGTGAATGCGTTATTGAAGCACGTGCGAAAAGGGGTTAGTCGCGAAGTAAAGCTCATTGATCAATTGCTCATTTGTGCCTTAATTGAGGCGCGGAGCTGCGAGCGCTTTAAATTACTTTGGAAAAACATTGCAGATGAGGAGCTGCAAAAGTTCTATTATGAACTCATGATTTCAGAAGCAGGCCACTATGTAAACTTTATTGATTTGGCGCGTACCTATATGGATCGGGAAATTGTTGATGCCCGTTGGCAGGAGTTACTGCGCGTTGAGGCTGAAATTATCCAAAGCTTAGGGGTTAGAGACGATCGGATGCATTAGTCCGAGAGAAGAAATCGAAAATATTGCTTGTAGACCATCGTTGCGCTACAAGCAATATTGTAAAATTAAGTGTGACAGTACAGTTGATTTCAAGTCATTCATTCAGTTGAGAGAAGCATGAGCGTCTATTTTTTTAGCTCATCCCCGTTTTGAATCCCAAAGTATAGGCGATTGCTCACCAAGCAACGCCTCCAAAAAGTTTTACGTGTTTATTTACTCTTTCTTTTGAAAGCCATCTTTAATGCTTTCTCCTGTTTGTTCAAACAGCCACTTCATCTTGTCTACAAAGGCTTTGCCCTCCTTCTCTGTTCCACAATCCATAATATTTTTACGCTGATTTTTCAGGCTTTGCCGAATTTCCTGTAAGCGCAATTCATCATTTTGATCTAGCTTAGCTAATTCCGCTTCTGAAAAACGCGTGGTAAGGTCGTTATAGACGGAAGTAATCACGCAGCGGCATTTAAACTTTTCGGCGCGTTCAGGCGTACAAAAGCGCGATTTCATGCCTGAGATGGTTTCATTTTTGAAGTATAATTTCACACCACCCGCTTTTACTTTATCTGCTTTTTGCTGAAGCTCATCTACGGTTCCGCCTTGCCAGAAAAACCAGCCTAATCCGATGACCAGCGCAAAGCCAACAGCTTTTAATAAAGATTTAGCCATTTTGTAGACCACAATGGCCGCAATAATAATTAAAATAAAAGGAATGATTTCACTGATGTTGAAGGTAGGTTCCATGTACGTTTAGTCTATGAGTTAAAAATTTTCCAAACAGTCTCTAAAGTTAGAAAAGTATTTATGCACTCAAAGCTTCTACCTACTAATAAGCCTAAATCTTATGGAATTTGTGCGTTTTTTATGGAGCAGGTCAACAATTCAGGAACTTTATGGTTTTACAAACAATGAATCAGATTAAGAAACATAAAGGGGTAATTATTGCCGCAATCATTATCGTATGTTGGTTGAGTACAACACTTACCTTTTTTCACCTAACATTGAATTGGTTTTCTCCATTCACTTATCTCTTTTTCCTGATTCAAACCCATTTATATACGGGCTTATTCATTACTGCCCATGATGCCATGCATGGAGTAGTATCAGCGAATAAAGTGGTAAATAAAACAATCGGACGACTTTGTGCGGGTTTGTTTGCCTTCAATCATTACGATAAGCTTTTGGTGAAGCATCATGAACACCATCGTTTTGTTGCTACAGATCAAGACCCTGATTATTATGAAGGAAGCTTTTGGCCTTGGTATTTCAGCTTTGCCAAACAATACGTCACCATTTGGCAGATTGTATTGATTGCCATCACATTCAATATACTGATCCAGTTTTTTCCAGAGCCCAATGTATTAGTTTACTGGGCACTGCCTTCCATCGCAGCTACCTTTCAATTATTCTATTTTGGCACTTATTTACCCCATCGCGGTGAGCATGAAGTCGGTAATGTGCATAAATCCAGCAGCCAAAAGCGCAATCACCTTTGGGCATTTATTTCTTGCTATTTCTTTGGTTATCATTATGAGCATCACGCCTATCCTTACCTACCTTGGTGGAAGTTGTATCAGGCAAAAGATAGCACAAAACAGCCTTAGTTTAAAAGTGGAGGTAACTGATGAGATTTGACTAAAGCGATAAGTGTTGGCTATAGTAGCCAGTGTGTCCCTCCTTATCCCATTATTTATTTTATTCATTTTTTACTGATAAAGCATAACCAAATACTATTACACTCGTATGTGTAATAAAAACGCAAATAAATTTTGTTTCAACTTAAATCACAAACAACATGTCAAGATCATACCGTAAAAACATTGCAGAAGATACGCTAGCTACACTAGAACGTGGGAGTTACGTCAATCAACAAGGTGTTGAGATTTCTATTCGAGAAGAACAAGCTTTTGCTGTAGCGAATACAAAATTATATCGCCCAGAAGAGAGTGATGCATTACTTCAGACAATTCAAAATCAACAAGCAAATTTTGAAACAAGGATAGAAGTTACACCAGAGACTAGCCTAGATGCAGTCAGAAGGTTAATCCAAGTTGGTGAATCTGAAGTTTTTTGTTTGAATTTTGCTTCAGCCAAGAATCCCGGTGGTGGCTTTTTGGGTGGAAGTCAAGCTCAGGAAGAAAGTATTGCCAGAAGCACGGGCTTGTACCCCTGTCAATTGGCAGTTTTTGATTATTACACCATCAATCGGAAAACCAAAACATGTTTATATACCGATCACATGATTTATTCACCGCGAGTTCCAATACTTAAGGATGAAGAGGGTGATTATGCTGATCAGTTGATGACTGTTTCGATACTTACCGCACCGGCAGTGAATGCAGGAATCGTTCGGAAGCGTGAACCGCGCCATGTGAAAAAAATTAAGGAAGTTATGCGGCATAGAATTGCCAAAGTCCTTGCCATTGCAAAACATCATGAGCATGAAGTGCTGGTGCTTGGGGCATGGGGCTGTGGTGTTTTTCAAAATGACCCACAGGAAATCGCACAGTATTTTCGCGAAGTACTCGAAGAACAATTTAAGGGGCAATTTCGAAAGATTGTTTTTGCCATTTACGCGAAGAATCCGAGATTTATTACTCCTTTTCAGCAGCAATTTATGTAATCAGGCTAGGGGCTATTTCAACTTTATGATATAGCCCCTTTTTTCATTAAAGCTGCAAAAGTTCCTCCCTACAGAGCTATGCTATTATTAATGATATTGGATGAATCTCATCTACAATACAATTTCTTCTTTTTGGCTAATGCATTTAAGAGCCAACCAGTAACACAAATAAAAAAGCTCCCGAAGGGCTCGGGAGCTGAGAAATCCATGAGCCCAGTGCACCTTTCTGAGCTATGGAATATCGTAACCGCAATTATGCGATTAAATCTTCTTTTTGCGAGTGAAGTCTATTGCTTTAATCGTGTAAAGGGGCTTATTTCTCCAAATGCGTAATTGCTTTTTCCACCAAATCGGGCCGATATCGCATGATGAATTGCTCAAACAGATGGACACAGAGCTGTGTAGGGTTGGTAAATAAAGGTTTATTTCCCTGCTCTAAAGAATTTTGTGCTTCTTCTTGGGCAATCAATTTTGCAGCATGGAGTAATGGAATCCTAATGTAAGGTTGGATACGCTCTCTTTTGGCCTTTACTTGTTCTAAGCGTTGTGTAAAACCCAAAGATTTTCGATGAATGCTGATAAGACTATTCAAATTGTTTTCTTCTATCATTTTGTCTATTTTCGAGTAGCTAATAGTAGGAACTAGTAGTTTTGTTATACAATTTTAAACTATAAAGCGATATTTAGCAAATATTTTATTATTTATTTTTTAAATTTTATCGCAAATCCTTGGTTTACAGCAAGATGACGATTGGAGAAAAAATTAAAGAATTAGTAGATCGCTCAGGAGAGCGGACAGAAACGGTGGCAAAACGATTAGGTATGTCAGTTCAAAATCTGTATAAAATCTATAAGAAAAAAAGTTGTGAAAGTAAGTATTTAGAAACATTGATGGCCGCTTTTGATGTAGATTCGAGCTATTTCTTCGAAAATCGTGATTTGCCTTCTGATCGAAAATTGACCATGGCAGAAGAAGAAATGCCCGATTACATCACCATTAAAGATAAATACCTTGAACTGATGGAAAAGCATATTAAATTGTTAGAAGAGTGTAATGGCGGAAAGAATCATGAACAAGAGTGATGATAACCTTGTTTTAAAATAAACAAAAGTTTAATTGAAAAATTCGATCTTTGCAGTTGTAGACATGTTCAAAGACAATCCATTATGCCACTCATCCAACATCGACCATTCAAATCTCCGCTCTATCAGTTTAATGGACACCTGCAGACGATTGTTCCCAGTCTATTTCGCAAAGTAGAATATTACCCCTATGAGCGTGAGCGCATTTTTACACCTGATGAAGATTTCTTAGACTTAGATTGGTTGAAAGGTGGTTTCAACAAACTTGTCGTGATGTCTCACGGGTTAGAAGGAGATAGTAATCGGCATTACATTCGAGGGACAGCCAAGTTATTTCATGAACATGGTTGGGATGTTTGTGCTTGGAATTGTAGAAGCTGCAGCGGTGAACTGAATTGGCAACCGCGCTTTTACCATCATGGAGATACACCTGATTTGGCTTTAGTCATCGATCATGCATTGGCTAGCAAGGCATATGAAGAAGCGGTGATTATTGGCTACAGCATGGGCGGAAGTTTGACGCTGAAATACTTTGGGGAAAGAGGCGAAACGGTGAATCCCATCATCAAAAGAGGAATTGCCTTTTCGGTACCTTGCTACTTGCCCGACTGTGTGAAAGAGTTGGAGAGACCAAGTAAACGTTTTTACAACAAGCGCTTTTACAGAAAACTTCGGGAAAAATTGGTGGCCAAAGCAGCGAAAATGCCGAATCAGATTTCATTAGAGTTATTAAATACCATAAATATTGACTCTTGCAGGCCATTAGATCAGCATTATTTTGCACCGTTGCATGGCTATAACTCAGCAGATGAGTTTTATGACGACATTAGCTCATGGCATCATTTGGATGGGATTCGCGTACCTACTTTATTGGTGACCGCTCAAAATGATCCTTTTTTGACCGGAGAATGTTATCCTGTGGAAAAGGCAAAACGCAGTGATGCTTTCCAATTTGAGATTCCTGAAATTGGAGGTCATGTGGGTTTTTGTATTGCAGGTAAAGATCAGACCTATGCAGAGTTGAGGGCCTTAGAGTTTGCTGAAACGGGTAAATGATTAGTTTAATCGGAAAGGAACAATCATCGAAAATTCAGGAATGACCGCATTAAAATGTTTGCCATCTAGCATCCGCTCCATGAGGTAAGTTCCTTTCATTTTGCCCATTCCTGTACGGAGGTTGCATCCTGAAACATATTGATGGTACTCGCCAGGCTCAATAACAGGTTGTTGCCCAATTACCCCTTCTCCTTCAACTTCACTAATACTACCGTCTGCCTCATAAATGTGCCAATGCCTACGCAAGAGCTGAATGGTGTAATTACTATGATTTTCGATAACAATGCGATAAGTAAATACAAAATGCCCATGCTTAGTCACAGAATATTCTGGATGATATTCTGTTTCTACACTAATTTTTATCCCTTCTGTTGTTTGTGTTACCATAAGATACTAAGCATTAAGTACAAATGAAGTGTAGGTGAAAAATACAAGCTTAGTTTAAGAGAATGTTTAATCTAACCTCCCCAACTTACATCTACAGTAAATTTAATGGATTTGTTGCTTTTAGTCCAATGTTTTTTAATATCCTTAGCAAAATTAAGAAATAACTTGGTTTGAGGTAAAGACTGTAAAAAGAATAAATTTATCATTTTACAGCGTGTTATTCTACAGCTTCCTCAAAATAATCCAATGTAACTTGATAAAATTTATATAGAAGCCACATTCTTGTTAAGGATCGTAAAGCCTTTCTTAGTATATTTAGTTGAATTTTTATATTCGCCTAAATCATTTTTTACCAATTTAATTTATTCACTATGGCATTACAAGAGAAATACCAAGCTGTATTAGATCTAGGTTTGGAATTTGGAGTCAAAGACGGTGATGTACAAGAAACTGAGGGAAAATTGAAGGTGAGTGGCACCGCTCATTCACAATTTCAAAAGGACAGAATTTGGGATAAAATCAAAGAAATTGGCGGTGAAGAGCCTACCGATATAGAAGCCCACATTGAGGTTGAGCAACAAGATTATTACCACAAACATGTGGTGGCTAAAGGAGAAACTTTAGGGAAAATTGCCAAAGCGTATTTTGGTGATGCAATGAAGTACAAAGAAATCTATGAGGCGAACAAAGATATTTTGAAAAGCCCTGATTTAATTTTTCCTGATCAAGAGTTAACGATTCCGTTTATTTCATAAGTTTACCTTAGATCAATAAAAAAAGCTCCTTGTATTATATTGCAAGGAGCTTTTTTTGATTCATTTCAGTTATAAGAAGGTAGATGAAAACAATTCCTCCAATTCTCACTTTATTATTGTAGATTAACACGATGAGTTGACCTAATTACATTCAATTAAACCATTCTTCAATTACAAAACTGAACGAGAATAATTATGAAAGATGCTTACCTAGTTGTGTTATTATGTTTGATTTCCATCACAGGATTGGGGCAAGATCGTATAACTGGCAAAGGTTATGCAACCCGATCAGAAGTGATTGCCAAAAATGGAATGGCTGCTACCAGTCAACCCTTAGCGACTCAGGTCGCGCTGGACATCCTCAAAAAAGGTGGAACTGCAATTGATGCAGCTATTGCTGCAAATGCAACCCTTGGCCTGATGGAGCCCACAGGCTGTGGAATAGGCGGCGATTTGTTTGCCATTGTATGGGATGCAAAAACAGAACAAATTTTTGGATTAAATGCCAGTGGGAGGTCGCCCCAAAAACTCACGCTCGCTTATTTTAAGGATAAAAGGATGACTAAAATCCCTGCCTATGGCCCGCTACCCGTTACGGTGCCTGGCTGTGTGGATGGTTGGTTTCAACTACACGATCAATTTGGAAAGCTATCCATGGATGAAATTTTGCAGCCCGCAATTCAATATGCAGAATCAGGATTTCCTGTAACCGAGTTGATTGCCTATTATTTAGAGCTGTCTACCAAGCGATTTATGGATTACCCAAACTTTAAAAATACTTACACCATAAATGGTCAAGCCATTCAGAAGGGGCAACTATTTAAAAATCCAGATTTAGCAAACACCTATCGAAAGTTGGCTCAGGGTGGTCGCGATGCGTTTTACAAAGGTGAAATTGCTGAAACAATTGCTGCGTTTATCCAAGAGCAAGGTGGTTTTTTATCAAAAGAAGATTTGGCGAGCCACCAATCGGAATGGGTAACGCCTGTGTCTACGAATTATCGAGGGTATGATGTTTGGGAACTTCCGCCCAATGGACAAGGCATTGCCGCGCTACAAATGCTAAATATTTTAGAAGGCTATGATTTTAAGGAAATGGGTTTTGGATCGGCAGCACACATTCATCATTTTGTGGAAGCGAAGAAGTTGGCGTTTGAAGATCGGGCAAAGTATTATGCGGATCCTGCTTTTCGAAATATTCCCGTACAACACTTAATTTCCAAAGAATATGGAGCGCAACGAAGAACGTTAATCGACTCTAATAAGGCAGGCAAATACGAAGCAGGAGAGTTGAGTAAAGGGGAAACCATTTACATGACGGTTGCCGATAAATATGGAAATATGATCTCGCTAATCCAAAGTAACTACCGAGGAATGGGCTCGGGCATGGTTCCTCCTAAATTGGGCTTTATGTTGCAAGATCGAGGAGAGCTTTTTTCGTTAAATGAAGGAGAGTACAACGCTTACGAGCCAAGAAAGCGCCCTTTTCATACCATTATTCCCGCTTTTGTGACGAAAGACGGGCAGCCATTCATGAGCTTTGGTGTGATGGGTGGGGATTTTCAACCAATGGGACATGTTCAAATTATCATGAACATGATCGATTTTGGGATGAACCTCCAAGAAGCGGGCGATGCACCTCGCATTGATCATACAGGTTCTGCCACACCTACAGGAAAAGCACAAGCGGCAGATGGCGGAATGATTCGTTTGGAGTCGGGCTTTTCCTATGAAGTAATTCGAGCTTTGATGCAAAAAAGGCATAAAGTGGGCTTTGCCAATGGAAGTTATGGGGGCTATCAGGCCATCATGTATGATGCAAAAAATGGGGTTTATTACGGGGCTTCTGAATCCCGAAAAGATGGGCAAGCCGCGGGATATTAGGCTAATATTTTGTAAAAAAAACAGCCTGTTACAAACGTTGCAACAGGCTACTTTTATAAAAAGATAGGCTTAATAATCACCTAAGGTTTCTTCTAACTGATCTAAGGCAATTTGTAATTGCTCATCATTTGGCGCTACGCCATGCCATTTGTGGGAACCCATCATGTAATCTACTCCAAAACCCATTTCAGTCGTCATGAGGTTGAGTACGGGTTTATTTTTTTGTTTTGCAAGTGTTTGCGCTTTTTCGAGCCCTTCAATTACTTTTTCAATGTCATTGCCTTCCGTCTCAATCACTTCCCAACCAAATGCTCGCCACTTTTCTGCTAAATTTGCTAAAGACAACACATCTTCTACATCCCCATCAATTTGGCGACCATTATAGTCAACCGTAGCAATGAGGTTGTTCATTTTATGGTGTGCAGCAAACATGGCAGCTTCCCAAACTTGCCCTTCTTGTAATTCTCCATCGCCCATCAACACATAAACAAAATGGTCATCATTATTTTGCTTTTTGGCTAATGCAGCGCCAATTGCCACAGATAATCCTTGACCCAACGAACCAGAGGCCACTCGAATACCAGGAAGTCCTTCTTCAGTAGCAGGATGCCCTTGTAAACGCGAATCTAGTTTACGGAAAGTGTTCAATTCTGCTACATCAAAATAGCCTGTTCTTGCCAATGTGCTGTACCAAACAGGAGAAATATGACCATTAGATAAGAAGAATACATCTTCTTCTTTGGCATCCATATCAAATGAAGGATTGTGTTTCATGATGCGACCGTAGAGCGCCACAAAAAAATCAGTACAACCCAAAGAACCGCCTGGGTGACCTGAGTTTACAGCATGAACCATTCTCACAATATCCCTGCGGACTTGACTTGCGAGTTTTTTCAAATCGGCTATATCTTGCATGTTAGCTTACAATTTGGAAAGTAGAATTAACAAACACTTGCCCACAACAGGCAAGATGCGGGCAAAACTAGGCAATTATTTGATTCGTATGGTCTTTCGTTTTCACTTTTTTGATGATTTCGGCAATATTCCCTTCCTCATCAATGACAAAAGTCGTTCTGATGGTGCCCATGTAGGTTCGCCCATACATTTTTTTCTCGCCCCAAGTGCCATATAAATTGTGGATGTCTTTACTTTCATCTGCAATTAATGAAAAGGGCAATTCAAACTTTTCTTGAAATTTCTTATGCGATTTTACCGAATCACCACTGATGCCTAACACTTCATAACCTTGCGCTTGTAAAGCCTCGTAATTATCGCGTAAGTTACACGCTTGAGCAGTACAGCCAGGCGTATTGTCTTTTGGGTAAAAGTAGATGACTACCTTTTTGCCTTTTAAATCACTGAGCTTTACTGTGTTATTATCTTGGTCAACTCCTTCAAAGTCAGGAGCTTTCATTCCTTCTTGTAATTCCATAATTTATTTCGATTAAGAGACTTAGATTAGCATTGGCGCCAAAGATAGTATTGGCATATGGAAATAACAGTTTTAGGAAAATATTGTTTAGCAGGGCTCATAAGCTCGAAACTTTTTTAGTTAATTTCAGTAATTGGAATAGAACTCGCTTAAATTTCAAAATCATGAAAAAAGTAATGGCTGCTTTTGATGAGGAAGGTGTGTATGTGTATCAAGCATTTAAACCTAAAGTTGTTGCAATCGCTGTAGAAAAAGGAACTTTTGGAAAAGGATTTGGATTGGATAGAATCACTTGGATTAAACCCTCTTTTGCTTGGATGCTTCAACGTTCAAAGTATGCTACAAAACATCGCATGGAAGCCATAGCCAAAATTAAATTGAGTCATGAGGCTTGGTTGGAGATTTTAACTCAATCTGTAGAAACGCAATATACTGGTAAGTATTGGGAGACAGAAGATGAGTGGCAAAGGCAATTGAATAAATCAGATGTAATTCATCAATGGGATCCAGAGCGTGATTTAGTTGGAAGAAAATTAGATCAAGCAGCTATCCAAATTGGAATTCGGGGGGAGGTTATACGGAAATATGTGAGTGAGTATATTATCGGAGTAGAAGATGTAACAGATTTGGCAAAAACTATTGGCAAATCTGTTAAACTAAGAAGGAATCAATTTCCACAAGTGCCTTTAGAAAAAACGTATCCGATTAGTGATGCCCTAGCGTTGAAGTTAGGGTGTTCATGAGCTTTCCCCGTTTTTATCTTTTCGATGATTTTCAAACATTTCCATCGCGGCTTTTAACATGCCAATGACTCCTATACCTAATACGGTGAGCCCAAAGGAAAGCTCTTTAAACACACTTTCAGTGTTAATAAAAGTGCCGATTAAACCAATGATAATAAAACCAAAAGCAAGTAGGGCAATCATCACCAAGGCTATTTTCCCTTTTGTAGGGTGCTCCCAAATCTTTCTTGAAAATTTGTTTTGAGTCTTTGTTGTGTCTTGTAACGTGCTAAAGCTGACAGAAATACCATAAAAAACTAATACATTATTAAGTTCAGCCCATTGAATGTTGGCTTGTACAAGTGAAATGATAAAGAACGCATAGTAGTACAAAGACACCAGTAATATTGGATATTGCAAATAGCTCAAGAGATGAAAAAACTGCTTGGGGTTTTTCATAAGGAGAGGTGTTTGGAGGAATAATTCAACTGATTTTACCATTCAACCTAAATAAACGAAAATGGTTTTTGAAAATCTGATGATTAGCATGTTTACAACAAGTGGTTGAATACATTAGATCAATGAAATTAGTATCCCCATCGGAATAATCAAATAAATCAAACCAACAATACTCAAAGCGAGTCCTCCATAACAATAGGTATTCTTTTTTCTAATGCCAACAATGCTAAGTATGATTGAAATCAGCATAGGAAGTAGGTAATACATAATGACGATTTCCAAACCACCAGCAACTAAACTTGGGGAAATATCTCCTGAGATTAAATGGGGTTGAAGTAGGTGATAACTGGTATAATCAAGACGAAGTTTCAACAAGATTAAAATTGTTGAAATGATGATGGAGCTGAGTGTATAGTATTTTCCCTTTTTCATAAACGCAAACATGATGAATTAGACCATAAAGTTTGTACGAACAAAGGGAATAAAAAAACATCCATCTCTCCAAGGCGGATAGATGGATGGCAAGAATGGAACTATAAAAAACAAAAGGGAAACAAGTGCTTCCCCTGTGTTTGGGCTTTTTGGAATTCTCACTACTGAGAATAGATAAAAATGATCTTTATAGCTGTTTCGACTATGTCTTATTCAATGATGACATTACAATACTAATGGATTCCCTTCAAAAGAAATATTACACTATATTACATGAAGGTTCCATGTATTACATTCCAAGGTATGATTCAATCTAGGGAAGTTTGGCGAGTAAACTCAATCTGATTGCATTACTTTAATTGATCAAGAATAGGGGCTAAATTTACTACATAAATATCGCCTGGCGGCCGTGCTTCATCGGTTGGTGCTCCCACAATACCTGGTCGTTCTGAAGTAAAATAGAGTGTTTTGTTATCCTTACTCAAGCCTGGTGCAAATTCTGCATGAGCGGTATTTACGTTGGAACCTAAGTTTTGGAGTTCAGTCCAACTGCCATTTTGATTCCAAGCCACAAATAAGTCCGGGTTTCTTGGTCCTTGAGGATCCCAAGCAGTAACAATTAAAAAACGTTCGTCAGAAGAAATGCATGGATTGCTGGCATAAACAACTTCTCCCTGTAATTTTAGTACTATTTTTTCAGGCTCTTGATAACGATCATTTTGATAACGACTGACTACAATCCCCCGATCGCCATTTCGTTCGGTTACGAAATACGCATTTCCATTTTCGGCTAGCGTCACAAAGATTTCGGTAGAATCTGAATTTAACGGATAAGGTGCGTAAATTGGGTCAGACCAGTCGCCATCCACTTGATTCACATACCACGTATTAAAAATCCCAGTTTGGCCGGTTTGAGGTACAGGTCGGGTAGAACTGAAATATAGACGTTTTCCATCAGTACTTAAAAAAGGATCTACATCTCGGAATTCCCCTGTCGAGAAGGGCAATGCAAGGGTGGTAGACCAATTTCCATCAATAAGTTGAGCATGCATGATTTGCATGACAGCACGATCTGCTGAAGTGCGATTGAAGTAAATTTCATTTTGTGCAGCGTTTACTGTAGTAGCAAATTCTGGTAATGCTGACGAGACGTTAGTAGCACCAACAACAGTAGCCTGAGTAGGAGTTGCTAACTCATTCTGCTTATTTTGGCATGCAAGTGTAATAACCAACAGGAGGAAGTAGTAAAGTTTGTTCATGTGAAATCGTATTTAATTTGACAAGTTAAACCTATGCATAATACTTGAATTGTTTAGCGAGAAATACGTTTTTAGATAAATCTTAACACGTCTACTTTTGGTGATGATACGTTTGAGATTTTTGACTTTTGTAAAAAGCCTACTTGTTTTTTATGAATAGATGCTGAGTTTTATCTTTTATTTGTTAGATTTTAAAAATTAAGGATGCTGATCCTGCGGAGTTTACTACAAAAATAGAAGGATGATAATTTATGGATAATCCCCCAAAAATACTTGTAATTGGTAGCGCTGGTGTATTGGGTAAATTAATTTGTAAAAGAGTGATACAGGTATTTGGTAAGGATGCGCTAGTTATTGCTGACTACCTCCCCAAACGATTAATTAAATTGCGGCTAGCGCTTAATTTGCCCAAAACACAGCAAAAGCTGATTCATACGGCTAAAGCAGAAGACATTCGAACACATATTACAGAAATGCAGCTAGTGATTGTGGCATTTCAGCAGGAATATCCTTTAGTTCAAAAGATTTGCATTGAAGAAAAAGTCTCCTGTGTGGATGTATCCATTAAGTTAGATTTTATTGAAGAAGCGCTTCGTTTGCAGCAAGATGCACAAGAAGCAGGTGTCACGTGTTTGCTCACAGCAGGGTTATTTCCAGGGCTTTCAGGCTTGATGGTGAAAAAGAGTATTCTACATTTCGATACCCCCCATAGTGTGGATGTGGGACTTTGTCGGCCTGCCAATCGGATTTCAGGAAAAATGGGACTCGCAGATTTACTAGAACTGCTTTCACAGCCTGTCTTATTTCGCAGCAATGGTTCTAGTCGTGTGGTACAAGGGTTTTCGATGAAGCGAACCATCCCTTACCTTGCGCCAATTGGAAAGAAAAAACATCGACTCATTAATGCCGCAGAAACGGAAATTTTAACCAATAAATTAAATATTCCCAAACTCAATTTTTGGACTGGATTTGATCGCAAGGGGTTTGATAAATTCGTGTCTGTACTTCGTAATATTCGGATTCTCAATATTTTCCGAAATGGGAAATACCGAAAAAGTTTGGGGCAGTTTTTTTCGAAAGAGCGTGGGCAAGATCATCCTGCTGGGCTGACTGTGGTGAGTCGGGGTTATTCCAAAGGTCAAAAAATAGAAGCCTACCTTTCGTTGATTGCCGCATCTGATTACCTCGGTACGGCTGCTTGTGCCGTGAGTTTCGCAAAGACTTTACTCGAAAATGATGCGTTGCCCAAAGGCATTTACTTTCCCTTCGAGTTATTTGAGCTTCAAGACGTGTTGAAAGATATTGATGATGTGGTGAAGGGCTATGAATTTAATCAAATGATGATTTGATCGCATAACGTTGAATGTATAAATCCAACGTTATGCGGTAAGTATATTTATTTTACTTGCGTTTCCTCATATTTAGATGGACATTTCATTAAGATTTCACTTGCCTTAAAATGTCCTTCCTGACTGTAATTACCAATCACAACCACTTTTTCGGACTTAAAAAAATCTTGCATCGATGCTGGAGGATTGTGGGTAATCACCGTGTGCTTTTGCTGATTCTCATCCATCAACATGAATTCCAAGTAATTCGGATCGAGCTGAGGATTATATCGAACATTAATCACATTTCCACTTGGGTCTTTCATTAACTCGCCAATGACATGTACTTTCGCATCATTACCATTAGTAGCAAGCTTTTGAGCCTCATCAAAGTTAACATACGTACTGGCGTTGCCTGCTGTGGATATAATTACCCCAATGCCAATGGCAATGGTTGCGATGGCTATGATATGAGATAGTTTCATGAATATTGCTGTTTTTGGGTTAAAAAAAGAACAGGAGTTCACCAAACTGTTCTTCTATGAATTGAATGCAAAGTTATAAAGCAATACTGTAAAACAGCCTCTAAACGCTGATTTATATGAAGGAAATGACAGCAAAAGAAATATTTGATAAACACTTAGCACCTACCTCGACTAGTCCAATGGGCTTAGAAATTGTTCGTGCTGATGGGGTTTACCTATACGATTCCTCAGGAAAAGCCTACATGGATTTAATCTCGGGCATTTCAGTGAGCAATTTAGGGCATGGGCATCCTAAAATTACACAAGCCATTAAGGAACAAGTGGATAAATACTTGTTTATTATGGTTTATGGCGAATACCTACAAGGGCCACAACTGAAGTTAGCGAAGCGTTTAGCAGATTTACTTCCTGCCAAGTTAGATTGTACCTATTTTGTCAATTCTGGTACGGAGGCCAATGAAGCCGCGATGAAATTGGCTAAAAGAGCAACAGGAAGAACAGAATTCATTTCCTGTAGAGGAGCCTATCACGGAAGTACACATGGCTCATTGAGTGTGTCGGGTAATGAGGTGAAAAAATATGCATTTCGTCCCTTACTTCCCGATGTGAAGTTTATGGATTTTAATGTGTTGGATGATTTGGAACTGATTACCAAACAAACGGCAGGTGTCCTGATTGAACCCGTGCAAGGCGATGCAGGGGTTAGAATTCCAAGTAAGAAATATTTACAAGCTTTGCGCCAACGGTGTGATGAAACTGGAGCTTTACTCATTTTCGATGAAATACAGACGGGCTTTGGACGAACAGGTTCGCTATTTGCTTTCGAACAATTTGATGTAGTGCCTGATGTACTGACCATGGGTAAAGCCTTAGGCGGTGGAATGGCGATGGGAGCATTCACCGCTTCGCACGAACTTATGCAAAAATGGACGCACGATCCTATGCTTGGTCACATCACGACTTTTGGTGGACATCCCGTGTGTTGTGCTGCTGCTTTGGCCAGTTTAAATGTGTTGATTGAAGAGCATATTATTGATCAAGTGCAGGCAAAAGGTGAACTATTCCGCTCATTATTAAAACACGATGCCATTGTCGAAATTCGTTCGATTGGCTTAATGTTTGCCATCGAAATGGCCGATTTTGATCAAGTTTATCGGGTTGTGGAACGGTGTTTGGCAAAAGGAATAATCGGGTTTTGGTTTTTATCTACCAAAAATAGTTTTCGTATTGCGCCTCCATTAACCATTACAAAAGCAGAAATTCAGAAAGCTTGCCAATTGATAATTGAAGCAATGGATGAAGTCGCATAGTGTAAAACTCAGCAAGTTTTCGTATATTTAGGTATAATGCCCCATACCACATGGTGAAGGCTGGTCTTGATTGATTATTTGTTTCGTAACTTCTTTCTATGACCCACGCAGTTTTATCCCCTGAAGAAGCCATCTACTACTTCCAACAAGAGCATGTTGAAGGGCCAGGATTGGCTGAGGCCCTAGCACGCTATCCATATTGGCAAGTGGCTGTGCAAGAGCCTGATACCTTTTACCAACCACTCGTTCACATGGATGCTAAAGGTCGGTTATTTCTGAATATTTTTTCAAAAACCGAATACATTCAAGTGTTTTTAGAGAAGTGGGGAATGGCTTATAAGGCAAAGTATTTGGCTGAAAGTGTTGGCTATTTTATCTTCAAACACCTGCCCCAAAAACTGTCTTATATTAATATTGATCCTGAAACGAAACATGGGATTCATTACCGAAAAGGGCAGTTGAAATTACTCCAAACCATGGGGGAAATGGTAGAAATTGATGAATCTTTGAGTAAGCTTTCCCAAATTACCAAAGAGAATCAAGAAGCTTATGCGGATGTGTTCCAATATTTAAAAGGCTACCGTTTTCATGTGGTGATGTTTCCAAACTTTCACATTGCTTCTGCACCAGAAGCTTATGGCGATAAATTAATTACGGCATTTACCTCAGAACATGCCGCATTAGAATTTATTGGCTGGCTAAAATTTAATTATCCCAAAAGAAATTTACCTGTAGTAGATGAGGTAATGGGAGAAATATTGTTTAATAAAGTCACCAAAACGAGTTTACATGGTGTAGTGGTCAACTGCCAAGGGCCCATTCGTCCGATGACCATTTCTAGGAAACTTTGTGAATGGATGATCAAGTGAGGTAGGTGTTACGATCGGATTAACCAGTAATAAATACGTAAGCGTTAATCAAATTAATGGCTGCAAATGCTAAAACGCCAAGTCCGATAACTAATTTTTGTACTGATGCATTCATGATTGTAATGTTGATGATGTTTGCTTACTCTATGTTCGGTTTTCAGCTTCCCCTCTGATTGTTTTGTTGATGCTAAAGTAGTGTGTTTAGGGAGAAAGTAATATTACAAAATATTACATGAGGTATGACGGATCACATAAAATACCGCATTCATTTTGCTCACATGCTGATCTATAAATCTTAGAGGCCGTTTTGAAATGAGTCGTGAAGTTTTTTAGGTAGGGATAGCATAACAGGAAAAACTAGATCGAATCAATAATGTTGGCTACTTCTTCGCGAATCCATTTCTTTTTTTCTTGCATAAAAGCCGCTTCAGAGTTGGGTTGGAAGGGTGGATTTTCAAGTAAAGCAGTGACGCGTTTTACCAAATCCCTTTTAATTAATTTTTCATCGCCATACAATAAACCTTGATGTTTAGTGGTGAGCTCATCGTAACGTTTCATTTTCTCAAATAACGTTTTATAAAGTTCATTCGATGAATAAGATTGTTGATGATGTTGTGCTAGCTCGTTTTCATGATTGTCAGCAAAGGCTGTCAGTTCTTCAATGATGTTGTAACAAGCATCCAACATGCGTTGACCTTCCGTTACATATTGACCATCTTTTTTTAGCTTCACTGCATAAGGAAGTAAGGCTTTGAGCTGTTGGTCAAATTGAGCTTTATCTAACAAAATGAGAAATTGCTTTTTTTGGAAAGCCAGGGATTTGATGACTGTTGCTTTTTCTCCCTCAACCTGCTTGATCTTTTTTTCAAATTTGTGTTGGAAATGCTGTAAAACTTCTTGAACCGTTTGCCGATCAAATGAGGGTTGACTAAAAAAGCGTTGGATGGTTTGGAGTATGTTCATTTAGTCAATTTACCCAAAAGCCGATAATCAATCAACTATGCTTAACCAATCCATTAAGGCATGTGCTACTTCTTGGGGTTTTTCCAACGGAATCATGTGCCCACATTCTTCTAGGAACAGGAGTTTTCCATCGTCAAGGTATTGATACATTTCCAATAAATCGGTTTGAGGAACGAGTGTGTCATCACTACTTCCAATGAGAAATACAGGAAAATTGAATTCTTCGAGACGATGCATCAGCGAGATTCGTTTAGAAGTGGCTTCTAGTTGGGCAATCAACACCGCTTTCCCAAGGCGTTTATCCATGGCTTTAATGGCTTCCATAACAGCAGGCTTGATGTGATTTGGGTGTACTAATTGCCGAATGCGTGCCATCGCGATGCCATTATAAGTGGCCTCTTTTAAATACTGTAAGGTGTGTTCGCGCATGTGAAGTTCCGCTTTTTTAAGGCCTTTCGCCGAACTAGCAAGCAGGGTTAAGGATTGGATACGTGTTGGATGAGCCAATGCCAATCGTTGCGCTACATAACCACCCATAGAAAACGCGACAAGGTGAACGGGGTCAGGGGGAAGCGACTGGAGTACGTGCGCTTCCAATTCTTCAAAGCTGTTTCCCCGATCCAATGAGATAAAGTGTTTGCTCAAGTCAGCAGGTAATTGCTCCCAAACGGGTTGCCAAAGCTGCTCGTCGCACATGGTACCTGGCAGAAAATAAAGACTTCTTGACATGTAATGAATTAGTGATTTATGTGTTCCTCAAACGCTACAATAAAAGCGGCTCCTTTTCCCGCCTCACTCTCACACCAAACCTTTCCATTCATGGCTTCTACGTATTTCTTGACAATGGAAAGTCCTAAACCAGTAGACTTTTCGCCTCCTGTAGGCCGTGCAGATAATTTCTGAAATTTTCCAAATAATTTATCCATGTCTTCTTTGCTGATGCCCGGACCTTCATCCTTTACGATTGCTCGTATTTTGCCATTTTCCCGTTTTAATTGCACAAATATCCGTTTATTTGCAGGCGAGAATTTAATGGCATTGCTGACGAGATTTTCAAAAACTTGCATGGCAAATCCTTTATCAGCTTTTACTATATGTGCTTGATCCTCAATTTCAGAAACAAGTGTGATGGATTTCTTTTCTGCTTGGCCTTGAAAGCTATCTACAATTACATTAAGGGTGTGGCGTAGATCAACCTCCTCCATTTTTACATTTGTTTTCTTAGACTCAATGGCCTCTAAATCAAGGATTTTGACAATCATATTATTGAGGTGATCTACCGCATCCTCAATCACTCCCATGTATTTTTTTTCTTCATTAGACATATCGGGCCGTTTCATTTGCATGATGGCGGCCATGCCTTTAATTTGATGGAGCGGATTGCGAAGGTCATGTGCCAAGATTCCGATGAGGTGGTTCTTTTCCTCATTCAATTCTTCTAAATTTTTCTTTTGATCGGCTAAAGTAATGTTCTGTTTTTCGATTTCTTCTTTTTGCGCGACCACTTCAGTCGTACGGGCCTGCACCAATAATTCCAGTCGCTTTTTTTCGCGTTCTAAATTACTAGCATAGAGTTTTACTCCCCAATAGACCAAGGAGGCTGCGGCAATGATGTAAATAATGTATGCCCACCATTTCCGATAAATTGGTGGCATAATGGTGAAATGATACGAAGATTCCATGCCGACCATGCCGTAAGCGTTTCTCGCCCTTACTCGAAATGTATAATCGCCTTCAGGCAAATTGGTATAATCTTTTGATGGGGCAATGGCCCACGTTGACCAATGATCATCAAAACCTTCTAAAAAATATTGAAACTCCACCCGATCGAGTTCTTCAAACCAAGTTGCCGCACATTTGAATCGCAGTTCATTAAAGGCATAAGGCAGATTTAACGAGGAACTGGCGAGTACTTGATCGGCCAATACTTGCCCTTGTTCGTCTTGAAAACTTCCCCAAAATAAGGTAGAGTCTTGACTGAGTGCATGTACTTCTCGCACCAACGCTTTAAAGGGTTTGAAGGAATTCATCTGCAAACGTGCTGTGTTTTCCACAAAGCGAATCACTCCATTTGGCGTACCAAAAAATGTTTCAACCCCTTGCGTATTAATCGAGTAAATGATGGACTCATCTAACTTCCGAAGAATTTGCATGTCTTTCGCGCGGTAGTTGCCTTGTGTAGTACTGTCTGGAACGAATAATCCTGCTTGGTTATTGGCCGAAAACCAGATACGACTTCCAGGAGCTACGCCCAGTTTACGAATATCCGCTACTTGTTCAAAAGCATTATCTGCCTCAAATCGTCCCGTTTGGTAATTAAATTTATAAATGCCCTTAGCCGTAGCAAATAACACTTTTCCATTAAGTTGGTAAACAAAGTTATAGGTAGTGGAGGGAAGACCATCAGCATCGGTAAAGAGTTGGATATCCTTTACCGCTCCTAAATCTTTCGTCAGCTTCATGCGAAATACGCCTTTATAAGGATGACTCACCCAAATGTGTTCGGTAGCATCTACCGCGATATAGCGTGACGATTCATCAAAACCTTTGATTTGCTTTGTCTTTTGCCATGTGCCCCCTTTTTTTTCTAATAAAATAAGTCCTTTATTAGAGGTACCAGCCAATAGTTTTTTGGGGTGCTTGCTGCCTAATGAGGCAAAAGTCCACGTATAATCATCTGCTATTTTAGTTGCTTTAGTGCCTTGAAGTTGGAAAATCCCTCGAATGTGGGCGCACAGCAGATCGCCATCTATTTGGGTAAAACTCCATGCTTGTTCCTTGGTACCTGGTACAAATTGGAAATCATAATCAATTTGAAAAGGATGTTTGATGTGTTGCCAATCTGAAACAAATACGCCTTGAGTGGTGCCCAAATACAATTTATTTTGGTAAATGGTGCTGTTCAATACGGATCGCTCAGGAGCCAAGTGTGAAAATGGGGAATGTAGCGAAATGTGCGCAATGCCATTGTCCAAGGCTAACCAAAGGTTGCCTTGTTGATCTAAATTCATGGACCAAATCAGGTCGTTCCGAAGGCCATTTTCTTCATTCATGTACTGGATGGGCTGTCCAGTATGGTCAATAATGACCAAACCTGCTTGATGGGTACCCAAGGCATAAAAGCCACTACCTAGCGGAACGCCGCAATAAACAGGATGCGCTTTAAAATACGCAGGAATGGCTGTTGGAAAAGCTTCAAATCGAGGTTCAACATCATCGTCTAGCTTTCCAAGGAAGAGTCCATCTTGCTCCGTACCAATTAACCAATTGGCTTCGCCAAATGGCAACATCAATTCAATGCGTTTATCTGCAAAAAATCGGCCGTTAGGTACTGGAATGAGTGCATTTCCTTGCAGTTGTAAAAGTCCTACGCCCGTTTCATTGAC
>JBMYQA010000014.1:0-42426 GCA_049600855.1 Flammeovirgaceae bacterium
GAAACTTCAAAGAACTCATCAAAAAACAAGCTTAAGGATATATATTCGCATAAGAACGATTCGTTTTAGGTCTCATTGACCTCACATTAATTTAAACAAGATAGCGCTCAAAATGAGGTATTTAATATTCGTAATATTACTTGGTTTCTTTGCCTGTAAAGGCACAAAAGAAAGTAAGGCTAACCTGTCAAAAGAATCCAGTAAAAATACTCAAACGGCTAACAAACAAGTGAAATCCTACCAAGACATTGCAGCAGAAAAGATTGGGGAAGGAGTTCGATTTGAAAAAAACTCATCAGGAACACTTGTTTTATGCAAAAAAGTGACCCTATCAAAAAATATCCCGATGGGGCAGGCTGGAAATTTTAATAAACAGATGTCATCAGGCAAGGTTAAACTCATTGTCGTACACATCGAAAAAGGGGAAGTGCTTTACGAAAAAACAATTGCTCATGGTAGTGCTGTTTGGGCCAATGATACACAGCTATTGATTTCAGAAACCATGGGAGCAGCTGTGCCTAACAACCCGAATGTGTACCTCGTTCATGTGAAGACGGGAAAAACATCAGCTGTGGACAAAAACACGAACATCGAGAAACCTTAAGATTAGACAAAAGCATACAAGAGACATTCACATTAGATGATCTCAACAAAGCCTTGCTAAAACCCAAACGTATCTTAATCATCCTACATTCCTAGTCGAACAAATTACCTCTAAACAAACAAAATCCATCTACCAGCGCTAACTTCTAATCATCGCATTAGAAGTGATTTAAACTTTTACTGTTTCATTTAGCTTATCAATCATTTCTAAAATGATTTTTAACCTAAGCTCTACTATTTCAAGAATTTATAAACACTTTAAACACATGAGAAAACAAGTACAATTAGGCTTCCTAGCTATACTCATATTGGGAATAGTTGGAGGGGTTTATTTTTGGTCGAACTCTACGGTTGATCAACAAAATACTTTTGCATATACACACATTTCCCCCAAAGAAGCATACGAATTGAGAGAAAGTGCGAAAGACATCAAACACGCAATTGGCGATGTGAGAGAGAATATCAATGCAAGAGATCAATTTGATCGTTTACGGTTACAAAATCCAACAACAGGACAAATCCCCGAAAATATCAAGCAAAGGACGGCTGCATTTGCAATGACCCTTCCAGATTTTAATCCAGCAAATAAACGCTTATCAGTCGGAGATTTTAATTTTTCGCATCGTGGGCCTGATAATGTAGGCGGAAGAACACGCGCATTGGCACTTGATATCAATGATGAGAATATCATTCTTGCGGGTGGTGTATCAGGAGGCATGTGGAAATCGACAGACTTAGGCGAGACTTGGACTCGAACCACTCGCTTAGATCAATTCCCCAGTGTAACGTGTGTGGCTCAAGATATCAGAGCTGGGCATACGAATACGTGGTATTATGGAACTGGCGAAATTAGGGGAAACTCGGCCAGCGCACCGGGTGCATTGTATAGAGGTGATGGCATTTACAAATCGACAAATGGCGGAGATTCATGGGAATTAATAGCTTCAACCTCTACAGGAGGCATTACTTCTTTCAACAGCTCTTTTAAATACGTGAATAATATAGCCATCGACCCATCCAACCTTGCAGAAGCAGAAGTATATGCAGCGGCCTATGGCGGAATCTATCGATCAACCGATGGCTTTGAAACATTTGAGTTGGTATTAGGCGAAGGAATCAACTCTAGTGGTGGACGGTTTACTGATGTGGCCGTAACCTCTACTGGTGTGGTTTATGCGACCATCTCAAACACCAGTGGAAGCACAACCACATTCGGCATCTTCCGCTCTGAAGATGGGATAGATTGGACAAAGATTCCAGCAGACCTTCCCGCAAACGTGGAACGCATTAAGATTGCCATCTCTCCATCTCACGAAGCTATCGTTTACTTTTTAACGCCTAAGCAAACCGCAGGGGGTAATGATTCTAAGTTGTATAAATACCATGCAGAAAGGGAAGAAATGCTTGATAGAAGCAGCAGCATCAATACCTTTTTTGGTGTTCAGGGGAGTTACAACCTCGTTTTAGGTATACATCCTAACGATACCAATACCGTTTATATTGGCGATACCAATTTATACCGTTCAAAAAATGGATTTGAAAGTGATGCACAAACCACACACATTGGCGGTTACGGTATCACCACTTTCCTCTATCCACAACATCATCCTGATCAGCAAAACTTTGTTTTCTTGAGATCAAATCCAGACATCATGATCTCTTCGCATGATGGAGGTGTGAGTATCACACAAAATAATTTAGCCAATACGGTAAATTGGGATTTTCTCAATAACGCGTATCAAACCACGCAATTTTATGCATTGGCGATGCAGCAACACACGGACGATCCGTTGGTGTTAGGTGGTACACAAGATAACTCTACTTGGGGGGTTTTTGGTACGGATGCAAATAATGAATGGCAAGATTTATTCAGTGGAGATGGTTCTTTTTGTGCCACAACTCCTTCAAATATTGTCGTTTCTGCTCAAACAGCCTATGCACAAGCCATTATTTTAAATGAAGAAACTGGAAATATTGTTGACAATGGTCGCATTGATCCCCAAGGAGCTGGTTCAGACTTCTTGTTTATCAATCCATTAATCATTGATAATGCCAATACCGATCGGATTTACATGGCTGCAAGAAATAGAATTTTATTTTCTGACAATGTAGATAGCCTGATGGATAACTTTGGTGAAATTCCTGCAGGCTCTGGAATATTTTATACCCCTGCTTGGGAAGAAATCGCGACGAGTAGATTTACAGGTAATGTCACTGCTTTAGCAACTACCCCTGAACTTCCAACAAATTCATTATTATTTGCGGTGAATGACAACCTCTATAAACTCACTGATCCTTCTAATCCATCTTTGAGCACATTCACCAATCTGACTGGGGCTAATTTCCCTTCAAATGGTTACATCAATTGCATCGCAATAGATCCCAATGATGTAAATAGCCTATTTGTCGTATTCACAAACTATGGGATTTTGAGTGTATTTCACTCAACCGATGGAGGCGAAAACTGGACTCCTGTAAGCGGTAACCTTGAAGAAAACCCTGATGGTTCTGGTGCTGGACTTTCTACCACTTGGTTATCTATACTCCCTTCAGGCGATGCAAACTCCTATTTGTTAGGAACAAACATGGGCTTGTATTTTACCACTGAAATTGATGGGATGAACACCACTTGGGAACAAATTGGGGCAGATGTAATTGGTAATGTGAAAGTAGATATGGTAGAAAGTCGTGCCGTTGACGGTAGAATTGTGGTAGGTACTCATGGTAATGGCATCTATCAAGCTTATGTAAATGTACCTTTCCGACCCCGATTACACAGTGAAAACGGTACTACCGTTTGTTCTGGTGAATTCATACTCAGGGCACCTAAAAAAGCGGGTTACGATTACCAATGGTTTAAGGATAATGCGGAAATTGATTTCGCTACCTCCCATAAGTATGCAGGAACAGAAAGTGGTGATTACTTCTGTGTTATGACCAATCAATCTACTTCTGAAACGGTGCATACAGATACCGTAAGTGCTGGTCAAGTTGCAGAACCGGATTTAACCATCACTATAGGAGACAATACACTCAGCATTCCTGAATGTACCGGATGTACCTATCAATGGTATGCCATAGCAGAAGGAAGAATCACTGGGGCTACCTCCAATATACTGACTTTCGAAAACACTGGACTAGCCAAAACCTATATGGTAGAAGTTTCGAATAATTGTTTTACTCGACTACGTTCAGAACTTGTTGTTGCTTCGTTAGATGATGACGTTCAAGCAAATCGCATCGGTTTAGAAGTTTACCCTAACCCTGCAACAATCACTACAAACTTGAAGTACTTCTTACCAGAAGCATCTGAAGTTTCATTCAATGTAATTGATAATAGTGGTAAGGTAGTAAAAACCATCAATGCCGCATCACGAAGTCGTGGGATTCATGAGCAAAAGTTATCCTTAACAGGTTTAGCCAAAGGTACCTACATTATTCAAATCCAATCAACAGCAGGAACCACAACAAGCCGACTGTTAATACCATAAGCTCCCTTTAGTTATCCAACATAACATCATTTACTCACAAAATGAGCCCTTAGAATAAGTTCTAGGGGCTTTTTTATGGGATTTTAATTTTTTTTCAAAAAAAGTCCCTAAACCTGTTTACCTACCCCATCCTTTTTACACTATATTATGTAAGGCAATAAAAAAGACTTACACAGCAAACAAAAGAACAAAGTTGATGAACTAAATCACACAAAAAACCACACACTAACACGTAAAATAAAAACTACAAAAACAGTTATTTCAACAAACAAAAACCACAATTACAGTTCATCACTTTGTTTTCTTGGAGCTGTTTAAAACCACATGAACGAACCATTAGTCCTCACGGCCATAAGCTGTGAGGAATTTTTTTAATGATAGATATTCTAAAAATCTTCCAATTTTCTCCACCCTGTAAACTCGGTATCCTAATTCCGAAGTTTACGCTAACCTCGTCCACCATCTCTCCCTATAAATCGTAGCACTACTAATTTTCCTCTTTGCAACCCTTTGCACCCTTAATTTTCTGTTAGTGTGGCAAACATTCTTAGATTTTGTTTGTAATATTGACATGAGATTGACAAGCAAGGACTGTAGTTAGAAATATGGCAGAAAAAGAAGTCCTTAACCGTAAATGAAAAACATAAGAAGAACAAGTTTATGAGAGTTATCCAGTTTAGAGAAGCATTGCGTGAGGCCATGTCGGAGGAGATGCGCAAGGATGAGAATATTTTCTTGATGGGTGAGGAAGTCGCAGAATACAATGGTGCTTACAAAGTGAGCCAAGGTATGTTAGATGAGTTTAGCGAAAAGCGTGTAATCGACACCCCTATTGCAGAATTAGGTTTTGCTGGTATTGGTGTTGGAGCAGCCATGAATGGCCTTCGTCCCATTATCGAATTCATGACCTTCAACTTCTCTTTGGTAGCCATTGACCAAGTCATCAACAGTGCTGCAAAAATGTACGCGATGTCTGCTGGCCAATACAGTGTACCCATCGTATTTCGCGGACCAACTGGAAATGCGGGCCAATTGGGTGCTCAACATTCGCAAAACTTCGAAAATTGGTATGCCAACTGTCCTGGTTTAAAGGTAGTGGTACCGAGTGATCCTTATGATGCCAAAGGTCTTTTAAAGTCTTCCATTCGTGACAATGACCCTGTCATTTTCATGGAATCAGAAGTAATGTACGGCGATAAAGGAGAAGTGCCTGAAAGTGAATACATCTTGCCTATTGGCATTGCAGATATCAAGCGTAAAGGCGATCAAGTGACCATAGTTTCTTTTGGTAAAATGATGAAAATTGCACTTGGTGCTGCTGAAGAATTAGCCAAAGAAGGAATTTCTGCTGAGGTAATTGATTTAAGAACGGTACGTCCTATCGACTACAATACCGTAATTGAATCCGTAAAGAAAACCAATCGTTTAGTGATTGTAGAAGAAGCATGGCCGGTAGCCTCTCTTTCTACAGATATTGCTTTCCATATACAAAAGAACGCTTTCGATTACCTCGACGCACCTGTACTTCGTGTAAATAGCATGGATGTTCCTTTAAATTACGCTCCTACACTTATCGAAGCCGTATTACCAAACATTCAGCGTACAATTGAAGCCGTGAAGTCTGTCATGTATCAATAAGAATTTTCAATAGGATTCACGCTCATACGTTGGCGTGTAATCACAAAAGCATAAGTAATGAAACACATTGCTTATGCTTTTTTATTTTCTCCAATCGTCCTCATGTCCCGTATGCCCTACTCTATTGAATAGCAGCAATTTACCATAAATCACGGACGAACTGTTCTTTTTCCCACTTTTAAAATAAAAAATCGGTCTTTCATCAGCATTTTCGCAGCTTCATTCCGTAACTCACCGAACACATACGCATTTCACAGTCAATACATATGATTTATTATTAATATGGCATTAATCTTGGCACTTTGAATACACAATTAAGCAACTGTTCATTCGAACATCTAACCAAAAGAAGAGCATTCCTATTTATGGAATCAACGACATAAAGTAATCTTAATAGCATAAGCATTACTTAGCGTTTTGATTAGATCGTTATTAACCCACATCCAAAAATGAAAACAATCATCTTCACTTGCCTTTCATTATTTATTTGCCTACAAGTTCAGGCTGTAAAAATCACTTTAGCAGAAGCCATTAAAAAGCGACAGGTTCAAGTCATTGCCCAAGGTAATGGCGGTTACTCAGGAAAAGCCCTAAAAATTAGTACGACCAATCGAACGAATTCCAAATTAGAAATTGAAGTAGAAGCAGGTACCATCTTCCAAAGTGCGGATGAGGCCGAACAAGATTTAATGGTGACAAAAGAAGAATTATTTGTGCTTCAGCCAAGGGGAAAAAGTATTTTCCATTTGTTTACCATGTGCATTCAATCGCACAACATGTCTCCTGCTAGACAAGCCTTATTTACATTTAATCGCATGGCACAAGGCGATTTACTGAAACTTGTTCAACTCATCAACGAAAATAATTACCAACACAGTACCGCCCAATCAGCGGTATGGGCCATTACTGATGGCGGTTCTATTGATGAAATTTACGGATCAGATACCGCAATGGTGCGCAAATTAGCCAGTGTGGTAGGCCCCGCTAGAAATATTCCTACCCATCGTTTTAATTATACGCCAAGAGTACATCAGATCACCACCATCAAAACCAGCATCGAATGCCTAGTTCCTGACTACCTAGAAGGCGTTGCATTACGCGCATACGAAAAAGAATCGGGTAGATTGGTTCGGGAGTTATTTAAAGATAAAAGCTTTAAGCCAGGCTTTTACCAATTCAAAGGTGGCATTAATCACACCTTAGGCGATTCTGCCCAATTCATTTTGAGGTTAGAGCAGGGCGATCAAATCATCTCAGAAAAGACAGCTACTTTACAAGATACCGTTCCTAAACTTCAAAAGATGCCTGAAACCTTTGTCTCATTCGATTTGCCTAAAGAAACAACCATTCGAGGCGGAATTTACGACAGTGACGATAAATTATATGTTTTACTCGCAGATAAAAAGAAACTATTCGCCGGCTTTAATCGGATTGACTTTATCAAAAGTCGTGATTTGCCTCAAAACAAGGAATATTTCTTCAAGGTCAAAGACATGGAGGGCAACACCATTGTAAAACAAACATTTCATCTGGATCAGGCAACACGCAAAAATTTCAAAACCATCACCAAAAGAGGCACCTATCGTTTCCGTATGGATCGGGGCATGATTGATTTAAAATTAGCGATTTATGATCAGCATGATCGAATTGTTTGGGTCGTATTTAACAACAGTCGATTAACGAAAGGAGCGAAAAGTATTCCTTATGTATTTCAGCACCGACAAGGCCCTGATGCCCCTTTTAAGATTAAGCTCACTGGAAAAGATGGCAAGGTGATTCGGGAAAAGTGTATTGTAAATTGTAGGTAAAATAGCATACGCTGGAGTGAAGCCTTATGGTTACCTCCAGCGTATTAGCACTAAACTGTGCGTTTAGGTTAGCTATTCTCAACTTTAAAATATTGAAAGTAAGCTGTTAGGTATTGTTTTATCACCTCCAGTTTTTTCTGTTTATCTTGTAGCGTCACCTCCTGCTTCATCGCATTCATATGTTCAATAATGGGGAGCAATACCAGGTGCAGCTGGTCATGGGCTTTCCCTTTCATGGTACAACTTTTAATGATGTACTGAGTTTCAACCTCCATTTTAGAAAGCAATTCATCATAATCCATACCTTCAGGCTGTTGCTTTAGAAGCTCATTCAAATTACGCATGCCAATATCCGTTTCTTCATTGGCAATCCATTTTTCACCTTCATTTAAGTGTAGTTGCTCAGTTGAAGGTTCTGCTTCTGTTAGCGTTGATTTTGCCAGCTCCTGCGTTTGATTACAAGCCATTAATAGGCAATACACACTTATTACAAAAAAAAAACGATGATTCTTCATCATGCATTGGGTATTGGTGGAGTTAATAATGTTGTTAGTGTATGTTGGAGTAACTTTGCTTCTTCTTCTAGGTCAAAATTGAATGCCGATAGTTTCCAACGTAATGCCGTAAAACGCATGCTTCCCATAATGATGTGGGCCAACTTTATTGCTGACACATCTTTGCGAATACTCCCGTCTTCTTGGCCTTTCGAAATGATACGTTCCATGCGTTTTTCCTTTTGGGCAATGGTTTGGGTAATGGTTTGCAATAAAGTTCCTTCATATTGAAAACTCATTTCGGAAAAAATCACCATCAGGATACCTGGTTTTTCAGCAAACTTCTGAAATTGAAACAACACGACTGCCTGCAATTGATTCAAGCCAATTTCGTTACTGTCTAAAATAACTTCCATTCCGCTTCGCAATTCAGTTTGATAGTAGCGCAAAATTGCATTTAATAAATCCACTTTATTTTTAAAATGTCGATAAATAGCAGGTTCGGTAAAACCCATTGCCTCCGCTAAGTTTTTTGTGGTCAACTTTTGTAGCCCACCTTCATCAATTAATAAAAATGCTTGTTCTATAATCTCGATTTGCCGCGTTGTAAATGACATGCACAAATATAGTTAGTTAGCACTAACTAACATAATTTTTCAATTATTTTTTGGTGTGAATGGCAGACCTAATCATACCATCCATGTTTGAAAATATTTTGATATTTCATTAGAATCATTTTTATTTGCAACCGAATGAACATTCAATCTATATTAATTAGTTTATGGATAAACGCGAAGAGATATTAAATGCTACATTAGAGCTAGTCACTGAAAATGGTTTTCATGGCGCGCCAATGTCAAAAGTAGCTAAAAAGGCCAATGTTGCTGCTGGTACTATCTATCATCATTTTGCAAATAAAGATGCACTCATTGTAGCGCTATACCACGAAATAAAATTTAAAATGGGACGTGCGCTATCCAGTAATGACGACAAAAGTTGGAACACGAAAAAACGTTTTTTTCACTTCTGGATGAATCAATATCGCTTTTTCAGTGAAAACACCAGCTATTTTCGTTTCATGGAGCAATATAACAACTCGCCATTTCTCACCAATGAAATTCGTGAAAACGGAAAAAAACATTATAAACCCATCATTGATTTTATTAAAGATGGGATGCAAAAAGGTGTACTGCGAGAAATGCCCATTCAGCTCATGATGACTTTATTGCATAGTTCTGTCGCTGCTGTGCTACGCCTACAATTAATTGGCGAGCTTGAAGTTACTCAAGAAGTATTAAATCATGCCATGCAATCTTGCTGGGATGGTGCGCGAATAAATTAATTTTTTTGACTCAAAAACCGAATGAACATTCAATCATTTTAAAAAAATTGATACCCTTATCATGAAGAAGTTTTTCAAAGTTGTTGGAGTAATTGTTTTTTTGCTGCTGATTGTCCTTGTGATCACATTAAGAATCCGTTATGGCGGAGGATCATACTACCAAGATTTAAGCACGGAGCCACTTTTTCCATCAAGTGCTCTTGAAATTGCTGCAACTTATCATGAGCCATTTGGTAATTTGGCTGTATCCGCCAACGGGCGATTATTTTTCACCATCCATCCAGAATCACGACCTGAAACAAATAAAGTGATGGAATGGGTAAATAATAAAGCCATCCCCTATCCCAATACGGAGATGCAATCGAGTCATTTTAATACCGTACTAGGCATGTTTATTGACAATCAAAACCGTTTATGGACAGTTGATCATGGAAATCATGGATTAGAAGAGGTGCGCGTAAGTGCTTTTGACTTAACGACTAACCAATTAGTTCATGACTATGTATTTCCACCTGAAGTGGCTGAAAAAGGGTCATTCTTTAATGATTTACAAGTTTCGGCTGATGGTAAACGCGTATATGTGGCAGATGTGAGTTTTTGGGGTAAAAACCCTGCCATTGCCGTTTATGACATGGAAAAGGGGAAGTCTTGGCGCACGCTAGAAGGGCATCACTCTGTTATTGCTCAAGATTGGATTATCCAAAACCCTACCAAAGAAATGACGTTTTTTGGTGGTTTAGTAGCCCTCAAACCTGGCATTGATGGTATTGCTATTGATTCTGCTGGAGAGTGGATTTATTACGGAGCCATGACACATTCAGGGCTTTATCGTGTGCCTACTACTGCACTGGATAACCCTGACCTTTCTGCTGAAGACCTGGCCAATCAAGTGGAAAAAGTAGCCGATAAACCCCTCAGTGATGGATTAAGTACAGATGTTCAAAATAATTGCTACATCACGGATGTAGAGCATGGGGCTATCATTCGCGCCTCACCTGACGGCCAATTAACAACACTTGTAAAAGATATGGAGAAAATTCGTTGGGCCGATGCCATCAGTTTTGGTCCTGACAGCATGTGTTATTTTGTAGATAGTGCCATTCCAGATCAAATGTTGCAATCTAAAGCTCATATCCAATCACGTGGGCCTTACTTCATTTATAAATTCAAAAATGATATTGCTGGTGTTCCAGGTCGATAAGTAAGCACCTATTTACTAGCTTTATTCCTATTTTTTAAAATCTTCACCACGGTAATTATTCCAATTAATGTCCAAATGGCATTTAAGGCAATGAGGGGAATGGCCTTGTGGGCAATGGCATTCATTGCTAAGAACACCGAACCGTTGATATTAAGCAATTGATAGCCTAAGCTATCAGAATTCCATTTCTTCATGGATAGCATGCCATAGGCATAGAGTACCTCTACTAATCCAATTGTTCCTACTATATTGATCAGGTCAAAATCCATCATTTACATCAATCTTTTAATGAGCGTGACACGTTCTGGCAATATCGTACGTAATCGCTAAAAATTAAGAAAAAAACCCTTTTCAAGCTAATGCCTGAAAAGGGTTTATGTATTGCTATTCGGAAGTAACTTAAACCGCTACTTCTTCTTCATCTGCATATGCTTCAATTGGAATACAGCTACAGATCAAATTACGATCACCAAATGCGCTATCTATTCTGCGAACAGCTGGCCAAAACTTTTTGGCTTTCACAAATGGCAGTGGGAAAGCTGCTTTCTCTCTCGAATAAGGGAAGTTCCACTCATCTGCAACAACCAACTCAGCAGTGTGTGGTGCATTTTTCATCACATTATTCTGTGCATCAGCAACGCCATCCTGAATTTCGGCAATTTCCTTACGGATGGCAATCATGGCCTCACAGAAGCGATCTAATTCTGCCTTAGATTCCGATTCAGTAGGTTCAATCATCAGCGTACCTGCCACAGGGAAAGATACGGTAGGCGCATGGAATCCATAGTCCATTAAACGTTTCGCAATGTCTTCTACCTCAATTCCAACCGCCTTAAAACCTCTACAATCTACAATCATTTCGTGTGCAGAACGGCCATTAGCACCAACGTATAATACGGGGTAATGCGCTTTCAAACGCACTTGCAAGTAGTTGGCATTCAAAATGGCTTGCTTAGTGGCATTTAATAATCCCCCTTTCCCCATCATTGCAATGTACGCATAGGAAATAGGTAAAATGCTTGCACTGCCATAAGGCGCTGCTGAAATTGCTCCTAACGATTCGGGAAGCTCCATATCCACTAATGGATTATTTGGTAAGAATGGCGCTAAATCTTTTACCACACCAATTGGGCCCATGCCAGGGCCACCACCACCATGCGGAATACAGAATGTCTTATGTAAATTCAAGTGGCAAACATCTGCACCAATCAATGCAGGACTTGTTAAGCCCACTTGTGCGTTCATGTTTGCACCGTCCATGTATACACGACCACCATGATCATGAATAATTTGGCAAACCTCAATGATCGTTTCTTCAAATACGCCGTGAGTCGAAGGATAGGTCACCATTAAAGCAGCAAGACTTTCGGAGTATTTTTCGGCATTTGCCTTCAAATCAGCTACATCGATGTTGCCATTTTCATCACATTTAGTCACCACCACTTTCATTCCTGCCATTACTCCACTTGCAGGGTTTGTTCCATGAGCTGACGAAGGAATTAACACCACATTACGATGGGCATCACCATTGGCAATATGGTAAGCTCTAATGGTCATTAAACCTGCATATTCTCCTTGCGCTCCAGAGTTTGGCTGAAGCGAGATGGCATCAAATCCAGTAATGGCCTTCAGCCAGTTTTCTAAATTAGTGAACATCTCGTAGTAACCCGCTGCCTGATTTTTAGGGGCAAAAGGGTGAATGCCACCAATCTCACGCCAAGTAACGGGAATCATTTCAGATGTTGCATTCAATTTCATGGTACATGAACCCAATGAAATCATCGAATGCACTAATGAAAGGTCTTTATTTTCTAATGACTTGAGGTAACGCAGCATTTCGTGTTCAGTATGGTAGGAATTGAACACAGGATGCGTTAAGTATTCAGTAGTTCGCTTCAAGTTTTCAGGCAATTCTAGCTCCAAGTTCTCCGCAATTGCATGAACATCAACATCTACTTCTTTGCCTAAAGCCTTAGCAAAAACCCCAATCAACTCTTCAATATCGGCAAGGGTTTTCACCTCATCTACCGCAACTCCCACACATTCATCTTCAAAATAACGCAAGTTAATTTCCTGAGCTAACGCAATAGTTTGCAATTTAGATTGCGCTGCGAATTTCACTTTCAAGGTATCAAAGTAGGTGCTATTCGCAACTTCGATCCCTAAATGCTCTAAACCACTTGCGAGTACCTTAGTTAACCCGTGAATGCGAAGTGCAATTTCTTGCAAGCCTTTAGGACCATGATAAACAGCATATGCTCCAGCCATCACAGCTAAAAGGACTTGAGCTGTACAAATATTTGACGTAGCTTTTTCACGTCTAATATGCTGCTCACGCGTTTGTAAAGCCATTCGGTAAGCTTGCTTACCATCAGCATCTTGAGAAACCCCAATGATACGCCCTGGAATTTGGCGCTTGTAAGCCTCACGGGTAGCAAAATACGCTGCATGAGGTCCTCCATAGCCCATAGGAACACCAAAACGCTGTGCAGTTCCTACCACAACATCTGCATCCATCTCACCTGGAGACTTGAGCAAGGTTAGGCTTAATAAATCAGCCGCTAACGCCACTTTTACATCCTGCTCATGCGCTGCTGCAATTAAATTGGTAAAGTCAATGGCTTCCCCGTTGGTATCAGGGTATTGTAAAAGAATACCAAAGAGGTTTTCATCGGTAACGTCAAGTTCTTCTACTTTACCAATGATCAGTTCAATGTCTAAAGGCGTAGCACGTGTTTTCAGCAACTCAATGCTTTGAGGATGTACGGTATCTGCGACAAAGAACGCATTCGCTTTCTTGCGCTTCTTTTTATTGACGGCACCAATTAATGCCATTGCTTCAGCAGCAGCAGTAGCTTCATCTAACAAGGAAGAGTTAGCCAACTCCATTCCAGTTAGGTCTGCTACTAGCGTTTGGAAGTTCAGTAACATCTCCAAACGACCTTGAGCAATTTCTGCTTGGTAGGGAGTATAGGCCGTATACCAGCCTGGATTTTCTAAAATATTGCGAAGAATTACACTAGGTACGATGCAATCGTGATAGCCGATGCCGATGTAAGACTTAAATACCTTGTTTTTTTGAGCTAACTTCCGAAATTCTCCCAAAAATTCATGCTCAGTTTGCGCTTTTGGCAAATCCAACTCTTCTTGCATTCGAATAGAAGCAGGAACAGTTTCATCGATCAATTGATCAAGTGAATCGCATTTGATGGCCTCAAGCATTTCTGCAATCTCTTGCTCGTTTAAGCCATTATGCCTATTCTCAAATCGTTCAGAATGTTGAATATTGATTTTCATGTTGTGTAGAGATAAACGGATTGTTGCCCAAATTTGAAGATAAGTGCTTAGCCAAAATTAATTATTGATTTTTTCTTTATCTTTTTAGCTACAGATTCGTTAAAAAATATTGCCTTAGCACTGCTAGGACTTCATTTTTTGCCTTGCTAAAGCAAAAAATATTTCGAAATAATAATTATAATTCATTCTGCCCAAGCACTTACACAAATTAGGTAGCTGATAATCAATAACTTACTAAAACCATTAGCATTTGTCCACACTTTTCCATTCACACTTAGTTGATATCTCAGCTCGAATTTTGGCGCAAATATACGCTTACTTTGTGTAAAAAGGTAATCCTTTATTAACGATTACTGATTAAAATTCAACAACATGCTGCTGAAGTAAATTGTTTCAATCCTTTTTTTTGGAAACGATTGCATGAAGTAGGAAGTAAATTAAAACTAACCACGGAGCACCATGAAATAATGCGTCTAGGTAATCCATCAACTGCATGCCTTCTCCTCCTCCCAACATCCACCTGATTTTACCAAAAAGATGTGGCTCGGGTGTAAATGGCGCTAAACCTAATGTCAAACAAAATATGAGCGTAATTCCTAACTTTGATTTCATTATCAAGATAAATAAAAGCCGCTAGATCTATGACCTAGCGGCGACTATAAAACTTAGTTCATGATCCTATCTAAAGAACTCATCAAAGGTCAATGAGATGTAGTACAACGAACCAATTGAAGGCCCTCCAGTATTTGTGAAGTACTCGTTTCCTCCAATGTTCGTTCCTCCTAATTTCACAACTGTTTTAATTGAAGGCACTCTATAACTCACTTGTGCATCTAATACACCAAATGCAGGTACTGTACCTACACCAAAACTGTTTTGCCAGAAAAACTCTTCTTGCCATCTGTAAGAAACACTAGCGCCTAAATTTTTCACAATTTCACGATTACCCAATGTCAAAGAAAAACGGTTTTCAGGCGTATTGAAACCTGCTTCAAAATCAGGATCAGCGTTATCTGCACTAAACGTAGCATAAGAGTAGTTACCCTCGAGTGTATAGCCCTTAGGCAACTTCGCTGCAAAACCTAAGCCCACACCTGTAGACGTTAAATCTTCATCTGCATTGTGATAAGGTCTGAATAAATC
Organism: Flammeovirgaceae bacterium; assembly: GCA_049600855.1. Lineage (GTDB taxonomy): Bacteria > Bacteroidota > Bacteroidia > Cytophagales > Flammeovirgaceae > JBMYQA01. Next base: position 15,018 of record JBMYQA010000014.1, read on the forward strand.
ACCCATTTGCACTGGTTCGCCCTGACGCGTACCGCCTCCTTTTGCAGCGACCGTTTGCAATACAATAAAGTCTTTGTATCTGTTATGGTACACATTTGCATCTAGCAAAAAGTTACTTCCAATATTTCCTTTATAGCCCACTTCAAAGGCCGTCAATCGCTCAGGTTTCACATAGTCGAGATTGATTTCTTCCAATAGTGCAGGATTTGGATTCCCTGCTAATACCGAACCCTGAAAGGCTTGCCAAGAACTATTCGTATAAGCTCCCCCCTCATAAATTCCGATTTCCTCCGCATTTTCTCGAACACCACCAACTAGCCAGCCTGAGCTTGTTTCGAATAAGATAAATTGCGCTTGCGTATCTGGGTTTCTAAATCCAGTTTGGAATGAAGCACGGAAATTATGCTGACGCGTAGCTCCCGCAGAGTATACGGCAGAAAGCCTGGGGTTAATCTGACCGTCAAAGTTTTCATTCTTATCGTATCGCAATGAACCCGTTAACTTCAAACGATCGTCAATTAATTTTTTAGCTGCTTGAAAGTATAATCCAAACTCATTAATTCCCACTCGCTCATTATCTCCTACGCCATCAGGGTTTTCATTAAATACCGTACCATCGGAAAATAAATCGTAACGTCTAAAATTACCACCAATTTGTAGTTCAAGTGTAGTAGGATCAATTAACTCACTGAAATTGTAGTTAAATTCTGTATGAAAAAGGCGAGAATCGTCTACAAAACCAGCTCCTGAAGGATCTCTTCCCAATAATCCTTGTCTTACGGCTCTCACAGTATCTTGCCAAGCAACCTCAGTGGCTGCTGGAATATTTCGATCAGCAAATGCTCTAGCAGCGTCATGAGCGGCTGCCTTCTGTGCCTCAGACGGTGTACCACCTGCCATATAAATTGGTGCTAAAGCTGTCGCATAAGCGCCTACGTATTCTGGAACCCATTGTTGCTCGGAAGGACTGAATCTTTCATTTGCAAAGGCACCCAAAGCCGATAAGTTGTATGAATCACCATCATCAGTTTGTGACATGTAACTCCTCACAAAGAAGTTGCTTCCTTTCAATTCCACTTTATGAAATTGCTGGACAAAATCTCGTAAAGCATAACGTTCTGTCCCTTGGTAAATGGATGATCCCGCTCCCCTTCTATAATTGTAAGATAATTCTAAATTATCATTGATCCGATAATGCAATGCCGCATCCATTTTGATACTACGGGCATCATTATTATCTAATAAATCTTCTTCTCTAAAACCAGTTCGCGTAATGGCAATTCCATCTAAAGGTAAGCCTGTTTGTGCTTGTAAAAATGGACCAGGCAACGTAATCTCCGTTTCATCACCGTACAAGTTCAAACCATCAAAATTTGGATCACCTTCCATCGTTCGGTTGTTGATGGTAGACTGCAATGCCCTACTTTCAGAATAGCGATTTGCTCTCCAGTCTTCTGCATCTAATATCGAGAAGTTCACTTTGAAGGCGAACTTATCGTTGAAAGACTTTGCATAACGCACAGCGAAATTATAGTAAGGATCTGTTCCTCCTGCATCTGAGTTGGTCACACCTACTTTAGCCTGTGCGCTCAATCCTTGATACTCAAATGGACTCTTACTATTCATAAACAAGATACCATTAAATGCATTTGGTCCGTAAAGTGCTGACCCTGAGCCAGGAACAAGTTCCATACTTTCCATGTCTAATTCTGAAATACCCACCACATTACCCGTTGGGAAATTCAATAATGGCGCTGCATTATCCATCCCATCCATCAATTGAACAAATCGGGTATTCGCAATTGAGGCAAAACCACGTGTGTTAATCGAAGTAAACGTTAAACTACCTTGGTTCACATGAACCCCTTTTAAGTTTGCTAAACCATCGTAGAAATCAGCTGCAGCCGTATTTTGGATATTCAAAATATCCATTTTCTCAATGGTTACTGGCGATTCCATAATGCTTTCTTCTACCCTTGAGGCCGAAATCACTACCTCTTCACCTAGTATCGTATTCTCTTCCAATTTGATTTTTACATCAGACATATTCCCAGAAACTTCTAGCTCTTGAGAAGCAAAACCAATCATGGAAAACACCAGCGTAGCAGGAACCGTTTTAACCCGTAAGGTAAAGTTTCCTTCCACATCTGTAATGGTACCGCTCACCGTACCTTTAATCACGATATTGACACCAGCAAGCGGATCCCCACCAACATCGGTCACACTGCCAGAAACAGTGGTTTGAGCAAATGCTGCGCTGCTCATAAAGATGAGCATACAGAGTAGCATGTAAAATTTGTAAAATGTTTGTTTCATGTTGAGTAATTTAATTAATACAAGTTTATCCTTCGCTATAAATAAGTTGGTGATTGCTCTTTTCAATGCCAACTAAAATCTATTAGGTTGAGTCGTTTATAAGACTTTAGTGATTGCAAGTACATCGAAATTAGCGCAGACGTTCTTACCTTTCATCCATTACCGCAGAAGTACAATTTTCAAATGAATATCATCATTTCGTACACCTAATGAGCAGCTCATGAAATCATAACGAGTATAAACACTTTTCATTTTTCATATTGTAGAATATTGCAAGAAGACCCAGAAACATGCAAACCATTTAGTGCGCATGCATACAAGATTGAGTAATTTACTCAAATCTGAAAACATTGGCAAAATAGAAAGGTAGGAAAGGCCTAGATTAGTTATAAATTTTCTAATAAAAATTCAAGCAAATACATATTACCATCCATATATGTTAATTTCTTACCATAAATGGAAACTCCCCACATATACTATTATTAGCTGATCGTTCCAATTATCAAGAAACCTCTTGTTTGAACAAGACTTTTTATTCCAATACTTCAAGTGCTTTTTCTAGTACAACATCTTTTTTTTGGAGCCAATCATCAACTGTTGGTCTTACTTCATAATGCGGTAAAATTCCCCTCCCCTTTTTGGCAGCCCCATCAACAGCCACTTGTACCGTTTCGCGTGCCATACGAACACGTAGTTTAGTTTTACTCAAGGTCACCCACGTCCCATTATCATTACATGAAAATGAGCTTCCTAGCTCCTCTCCTACTAAGGTAGCCAGCTCATTTGCTTTTACTAATGCCAAGAAATGGCCTGTTGTGGAAAAACCAGCTCCATCGATGAGTATGCATGGCTGAACGTTTGTAGATTGTTTTTTAGGAGGATAACTTTCTGATAAGCTTCCGTAGGATTCATGATTTTGTTTAAAATAAATAAACGGCTTATCGATGAGGTAAGCGAGTAAATACTGTCCACAATAAGGATTTCCACCAATATTTCCCCTTACATCAATGATTAACTGCTCAAGCCCCTGCTGATTAATTTTTTGAAAACTGCTGTCAATAGATGATTTAAAGTGCGCAAAGTCTTCCTCTCTGTAATAAGAAAATGATTTGATGGTAAGTAATGCCGCATTATTCTTTTCCATTGGCTGGAAACACAAATTTTTGGAACACGTTGACATGGGATTTCGAGAAGGCACTGTTAAATTCGGTAGCGTTTTAGCATTCAATGAAGCCGTTGCGAATTGCTTAGTCTCTAACAACTGAATACGAAACTGATATTCATCAGGGAAGTGTAAAATAGTAGAAAGCTGCTTGATAAAATTAGCATTAAATTTTGCTTCCTTTCCATATGGATTATACCCGTCTATGCTAGTATTATTTTTCAGGATTTGAATAATTTCCTCAACTGATTTTTGGTTAATCGTTCGGATTAAGCTACCTGCTGGTATATCATTCAGCGCTTCCATTAAAAAGAGGGAATCATTATGCAGTCTTACCTGTAAAGGGAAATAAGGGGTACGGTGATTTGTCCAAACTTTTTTAGGCATATCTACATAACTATGCCCACATCTGATTGCAGCTACAATTGGAGCGCAAATCGTATAAAATTCAGCAACCGTCATTGCCCGATTAACAGCCTCATACTGCTGCTGAATTAACCTGTCCAAGCTGTCTTTAGGAGTATAAGTATGTAATTGAGGATGTATTTTAATCAGCTCTGTTAATTGTTGAAAATCTTTTTGCAGGTGTTTGATGGGGTATACTTTAGTTTGACGTGCATGTGCCAATTCTGCAAGTAATATCAGGAACACTAAAAGCAGTTTAAATCTATTTTTCATCGTTAGCGTTATTAACTTTCTTCAGAATATTAAGTAAGTGCTTGGACATACTTAGAAGCTAAATAACTTCGGCAAATAATACAAAAAGCCGCAGATCAATCGACCTGCGGCTTTCAGTATGTTCAAACTTTTACCCTTTATCTTAGGGTTATTTCTAATGCTAAACCTCTTAATTCGTGAACCAATACATTGAATGATTCTGGAATATTTGGCTTAGGCATGTTTTCTCCTTTAACAATCGCTTCATAGGCTTTTGCACGACCAATTACGTCATCAGACTTGATGGTAAGCATTTCTTGAAGTACGTGTGAAGCACCAAATGCTTCCAATGCCCATACCTCCATCTCACCAAAACGTTGACCACCAAACTGTGCTTTACCACCTAATGGCTGTTGCGTAATTAACGAGTAAGGCCCAATAGAACGAGCGTGCATTTTGTCGTCTACTAAGTGACCTAACTTCAACATGTAGATGATACCTACGGTTACAGGCTGATCGAATCGATTACCTGTTAAACCATCAAATAGGTAGGTTCTACCAAATGAAGGCAAACCAGCTTCTGAGATTTCAGCTGCCACTTCTGCCTCAGTAGCACCGTCAAAAATAGGCGTTGCGTACTTACGGTCAAGTTTTCTACCTGCCCAGCCAAGAACAGTTTCGTAAATCTGCCCAATGTTCATCCTTGAAGGTACACCTAATGGATTTAATACGATATCCATTGTAGTACCATCTTCCAAGAATGGCATATCTTCATCACGAACAACTTTAGCAACAACCCCTTTGTTACCGTGACGACCAGCCATCTTATCACCTACTTTCAGTTTACGCTTTTTAGCCACATAAACTTTAGCAAGGTTTAAAATACCAGCAGGTAACTCGTCACCCACTTCAATCGCAAAACGATCACGCTTAAACTCACCAATGACTTCATTACGCTTATTCACGTAATTTTTTACGAGTGATTTAATCATGCTGTTTTTGTGATCGTTGTCAGTCCAACCTTCCAACGATAAATCACCGAGTAGGTTAGTTTCTTCTTGTACCGCAAATGCACTTTCATCGCGGAACATGTTTTTGGCAGGGAATAAGTTTTCAGTGATGTTTGCTGCATTGAAACGAACACCTTTACTCATAATTTCCTCACCAAACTTATGCTTAATACCTTGACTAATTTCACCATCTAATAAGTGAACCATTTTAGACAAACAAATTTCTTGTAAGTCTTTCAAGTCACGGCTAAACTTCTTCTTTAAGTTCTCTACTTCACGCTTAGAGCGCGCTCGCATGTCCTTATCCTTCTTCGGACGTGAGAATAACTTCGTATCAATAATTACCCCTCTAGTAGAAGGAGATACACGCAATGAAGCATCTTTTACATCCCCTGCCTTGTCCCCAAAGATTGCTCTAAGTAATTTTTCTTCAGGAGTAGGATCAGATTCACCTTTAGGAGTAATCTTACCGATAAGAATATCTCCCTCTTTGATTTCCGCACCTACACGGATAATGCCATTCTCATCGAGATTTTTAACGGCTTCTTCACTTACGTTTGGAATTTCAGAAGTCAATTCTTCCGCACCTCGTTTTGTATCTCGCACTTCCAAATCGTATTCTACAATATGAAGTGAAGTAAAGATGTCTTCACGAACTACCTTTTCTGAAATTACAATCGCATCCTCAAAGTTATATCCTTGCCAAGGCATGAACGCCACTAATAAGTTACGGCCAAGTGCTAACTCGCCTTTTTCGGTTGCATATCCATCTACTAATACCTGCCCTTTAGTGATTCGATCATTCTTCTTCACTAGCGGACGAATATTAATACACGTATCTTGGTTAGTTCTTCTAAACTTAGTGAGTTTGTAAACGACGATTTCATCTTCGAAACGCACCAAGCGCTGATCTTCATCTAAGTCGTAACGGATGTGAATTTCTTTTGCATCCACAAATTCAACTACACCATCTGTTTCCGCAGTAAGTACCACACGAGAATCAAGTGCCACTTGTCTTTCAAGACCTGTACCCACAATCGGTGCATCAGGACGCAACAAAGGAACAGCTTGACGCTGCATGTTTGATCCCATCAAAGCACGGTTTGCATCATCATGCTCTAAGAAAGGAATCAATGAGGCTGCTACCGATACAATTTGGTTAGGAGCCACATCCATATAGCTTACATCAGTAGGCGTTACCATAGGGAAGTCACCCTCCAAACGCGCTTTTACCTGATCGGCTACTAAATTGAGATCTGCATCTAAAGGAACATTGGCCTGTGCAATATTGTGACCATCTTCCTCTTCTGCACTCATGTAATTTACTTTCTCCGCTTCAACAATTTTACCATCTTTTACAGGACGGTAAGGCGTTTCGATGAAGCCCATTGAGTTTACTTTCGCATATACACAAAGTGAAGAAATCAAACCAATGTTTGGCCCTTCAGGTGTCTCAATGGTACACAAACGACCATAGTGCGTGTAGTGAACGTCACGAACCTCAAAACCAGCTCTTTCACGAGAAAGACCACCAGGCCCTAAAGCTGAAACCCTACGTTTGTGGGTAATCTCAGCCAATGGGTTGGTTTGATCCATGAACTGAGAAAGCTGGTTTGTACCGAAGAAAGAATTAATTACAGAAGAAAGTGTACGCGCATTAATAAGGTCTACGGGTTTGAAGTCCTCATTGTCGCGAACATTCATACGTTCTTTGATGGTTCGAGCCATACGTGCCAAACCTACACCAAATTGACTGTATAATTGCTCACCTACTGTACGTACCCTTCTGTTACTCAAGTGGTCAATATCATCAACAATTGCCTTTGAGTTAATGAGGGTAATTAAGTATTTCACGATACAAATGATATCCGTTTTCGTGAGTACACGAATATCCATATCGATTTCTAGCTGAAGCTTCTTATTGATTCGGTAACGACCAACTTCACCTAAATCATATCGCTTATCACTAAAGAATAAGTTCTGAATAATATCGCGAGCGGTTTGCTCATCAGGCGCTTCTGTATTTCTCAATTGACGATAGATTTGCTCTACCGCTTCTTTTTCAGAATTTGAGTTATCTTTTTGAAGCGTATTATAAATAATGGTATAATCTGCAATGTTGATATCTTCTCGGTGAAGAATGATTGAATCAACACCTGAATCTAAAATCAAATCAACATCTGACTGCTCTACTTCAGAATCACGTTCCATCAACACCTCGTTACGGTCGATAGAAACTACCTCACCCGTATCTTCATCCACAAAGTCTTCTGTCCATGTTTTTAACACACGAGCAGCCAACTTACGGCCAACCACACCATTTAATGCAGCTTTGGTTGCTGGAATTTCTTCTGAAAGACCGAATAAATCAAGAATTTCCTTATCTGAACCATAACCGATGGCACGCAACAAGGTAGTTACAGGAAACTTCTTTTTTCGGTCGATATAGGCATACATCACGTTATTCACGTCTGTAGCAAATTCTATCCATGATCCTTTGAAAGGAATTACACGGGCAGAATAGAGTTTTGTACCATTGGTGTGCTTACTTTGCGCAAAAAATACACCAGGAGAACGGTGTAGTTGAGAAACAATCACACGCTCAGCACCATTGATCACGAACGATCCGCGGCCTGTCATGTAAGGAACATTACCTAAAAATACATCCTGCTCAATGGTCTCAAAATCTTCATTATCCTCATCATTACAAATGAGTCGAAGCTTTGCTTTTAAAGGAACAGAATAAGTAAGTCCTCGATCAACACACTCAGGAATGTTGTATTTGGGAGGATCTACGGTATAATCCACAAAGTGCAACTCAAAGTTCTCGCGAGAGTCTGAAATCGGGAAATTCTCAGAGAACACTTTATAAAGCCCTTCTTGCTTTCTTTGCTCTGGTGGAGTATCTAATTGAAAAAACTTTTGAAATGAGCTAAATTGGACATCTAAAAAGTCGGGGTATTCCAACGCTTTTACGATTGATCCAAAATTGGTTCTTCCGTGCTTAATTGTAGCCAAGGCACTCGAATTTTAAGTTTGAACTAATACTGATCAGTTATCAGATATGTACTTTAACTAATTGACAATCAATTTATTAAAACACAAACCATGTCCACAACTAAAAATTGACACTTTAGGGACATGGTAAATAGAATGCGAAGTTATAATAAACCTTATTGAAATCCAATGTTTTTATTTGAATTTATCTATGAATTTTACCAACTTTTTAACGAATAGCATGAAAATTGTTGGATGATTTATTTTTGATCACTTCTTAATGAAATTTCATCTCTTGAGCATATTTTTTGAGCTTCTTCACAATGCGATACGTCTTTATTTTTGCATTCACCTCCGTTAAACCTAAAAAATAGCCCATATCACGAAAAGAATATCCTTCAAAAAACCGTAGTTCTAAAAATTGAATATCTTCTGGACTTAATTGCTCTAATAATTTTGTAATAACTACATGTTTATCTAACTGGGTTTCTTCCGCCATTTCCTCAAACAGCTCTTCCACATGATGATCTTTTAGAGAAACCGCACGCATATGCTCCTTCTTCCTCCTGAAAAACTGATTGACTTCGTTGATCGCAATCCGAAATAACCACGCAGAAAAAGGAACACCTTGAAATTTGAATTTCCCAATGTTTTGGAGGCATTTGTAAAAAACAATTGAAGTTACATCTGCGGTTTCTTCTTCATCATCTAACCTCCGATTAATAAATATAAAAATCGAATCGTAATATTTTTGATAAATGGGCCCAAAATAATTAGGATTCTTCTGTGACTTTGCAATGATGCGGTATTCCGCATCCATCTGTTCTTTAGTTTGATGGAATTTGGTTTGCGCTTGACTTAACCAAATGTGATTTAATAAGTGCAAAAAGTGTTGTACTTCATTTAATAAAGTGACATAAATGAGCAACCACTTTATAGGTATGATTGTATGAACTGTAAACGAGGGATGCATCTGTTTTTAATTTACAAATACGAATCTATTGATTTGTATACATTAATCCTAATAGAATTCTTGCTATCACTTTACTTTTCTGGCAATCAACAAATTAAGCATGCCAGAAAAATAAAAAAGAGCAACTAACAGCGACCGTTATTGTGGTTTTTGTGGCCTGCTTGCTAATTGCCTTTCCTGTATTTTTTGCGATTACTTTTTTGTGGTTTTAGACTCAGTTGTCCTAATTAAAGGGCTTCTTAAATATTTTGATAAAGAGGTTGCTAACGCGTAGCAACCTCAACAGGAAGTTACATTCTCAGGTATCGGGAATACTACATTCAGTTGCATGAACGTATTGTGTTTAATTAGTTAACTTCCTCATAACGTTTCCAATTTTGCTTCTTAATGAGTGTTCGGTGCACTTGTAATTGATTCATTACATTTGGACTAAGGTTGTATTCATAAATGGCAACCTCAGCAGCAAGTTGTGCTTTTTTATTCGCTTTCAGGGCTTGATCATATTGTTCTGCCCTTGTTAAAAACCAACTGTATTTATCTAAAGTCCGATAGTCTTTGTGGATTTTCTGATTGTATTTCACGTTTAATGCAAAATACAAGTCGTGTTTGGGTAAAACGCTTAAGCAAGATGCCATCAGCACCAATGCACCAAATATTCCCATTTGATACTTTAACTGCTGTTTGAATGACAAGCCATAGGCAACTGCTCCTGTTGATAAAATTGCTGCTAAGCCCAATAGCATCGTTTGTTGTGGCAAAAACTTGACTAATGAGAACACATAAGCCATCCAAAACCCTGAGGCCAATCCTAAAAAGTGATAGGCAAACTGCCATTTACTTTCCAATTGTTGTTTTTTGAACAAACCCATGATGTGTAAAACAAGCCAATAGAGTATACCCAATGCTAGTAAAATGGTATGACCAGGTAATTTCACTCCTTTAGTAATCAATCCAACCATGAATAAGGTTAATGCAAGAATTTCATGCTTTGTCATTATTGCTTTGTCTTGAATTAAAAACGGTTAGTCAGGTGGTTTTTGAGGATATACGCTGCTCGCTTGAATACGGCTTTATGATTATTCTACTGTGATATTGTATGAAAAGGTCAATAATCCTACTTTCACTCGTTCTCGTTGATTTCTATGGTTTAAGCGTTCTACTTTTTTAACATCAATCACTAATCGATCGCCTCTTCGTGCCCTTTCCGCAAAATCCCTCAAGTTTGCATTTGGCTTTTTGATTGTTCTCGACATCACTTCATTTGTACCTCTTGCTAAAATCACTTCATATTCTGTTACACGATAGCGGGCATCTCGTGGCAAAAACGCTGCAAAATCACGATCAGGAATTGCCCTCAATTCTAATCGGCGTAACATTGCGCCGCCTTTTCGGATATTGACTTCTCGATTATTTGAAAACAACTTCACAGTTGGTAAGGGAATGGGCTTTACCCTAAACTTTTCCGTACCGATAACTGCCCCATTGTTTTTCACGGTTACTGACACCCGCGCTGCATTTGGGCTTATGGTTACTACACCGCGCTCACTTGATTCTTGTACCGTTCCACCAGTGACTTCAAACTTTGGATTGTAAGCTGCGCCCAACTCAGGCACTTGAATGTTGAGTACATTCCCACAATTCAAGTAAAGCGCTTTTACGGCATCTGCGGTTACTTTAAGTGTTGGTTTTACTACTGTGTACGTTTCATCAATCGTTAAAATGGTATCGCCCTTAGGCGTAGCTACTTTGATTTCACCCGTCCACCTGCGTTTTGCCTGACCTAACTCGTCGTAATCATTCGCCGAAGCCACAAACTGAATTGCTCCACTGCCATTATCTCCTACCTTAATCGTACCCATATTGGAACTCATTTCTGGATTTGCTGTAGAAGAATAGGCGGCAACAAAAACATTCGCCTTGTAAGGAGTTCCTGCCGTAACATACCTTGATTCAGGCGCTACAACCGCTACGATTTTATCAAAAATTAAATCCTTCGCTCCAACTTTTTCGGATAACACCGCTAATGCTTTGCTCTCTACACGCGCTACTTTATTCTGCATATCACTGAGTACGGCCAAAGCAGCTACCATTGGTGTTTCCTCAAAGTTGATCTGTGCAAAGTCTTTGGTTTCTTGACCATCAACTCCTTGATAACGTGCGATTTCAGAAGCCCCTAATGCAATCTTTTCGATTTCCAAACCCTTGTCGTAAGACTGCATTTTTGCCACATATGCATTCAGCATACGCTCCAACTCATAACCTTTTCCAGACTTGCTGTCTGCATTTCCTAACACCAAATTCATAATCGCTTCTTCCTCTTCTAAGTTTTTGTAATGCCCTTCTTCGTCGTATCCTCCCGAAGCTTCAATAATTTCTTCTCTTAATGCCTTAATACTCGTCATTACAGTAGAAGTCTCTTCAATAACTTCTTCCGCTTTTTGCAATACTGCGCGGTCTTCTGCTTTATTGCCACGCTTCTCAATGGCCTTCTTCATCCCATTAATGATCTTCTGATTATCTTTTCGCGATTCTGAAATGGAATGCTGTAAACTATCGTCAATGTCAATGAACTTATCTAATACGGTATTTTTTACTTGTAAAGCTAACATTGCGGTTAACACCAAATACATCATACCGATCATTCTTTGCCTTGGTCCTTGTTTTGCTCCTCCTGCCATGATTTCGTTTTCTTGTTAATTGTGAAACATGCGGTGTGCCCCTCATCTGTTGTAGATTTAAACTTTTCACATTTTTGAATGAGTAAGCAACTCCTGTTGATTGTTGAATTTGAAAAGGTTTTTGTTAGCTAACGATCTCATTTCTTTCGATTCAACCTTAATAATACGGCGGGAATAAAAAGGTACAGGAATAGATAAAAAAAAATCATTTTTAATCCACAAAAAATCATAAACTACTAACTATCAGCTTATTAACAATAAAACTATTTTCCTAAAAACAGAATATTTTTTAGGAAGTGTCAGACAATTCTTTTATGTCTACTTCAAATGGCGGGAATTCCTGATTTTTTAGTAAACTTGTGAAAGACTCTTTTCCTACTCTATAAGAATAGTTATTTAAAGATTTTGTCTACTCACTTACATATGATCTTCACCTATTATTCGTTAGTGATTTAGGAAAAGCATAATGCTGTTGTATATATGGATTCGTTTGAATTAAATAGATATGATCCTCCTTTGGAAAAGATGAAAGCTTTTAAAGAAAAAGCTTACCAAGAGATGGATCAAAAGATGCTAATTTTCATGGCTATTTATACGGTGCTTACCATCGTACTTAGCGCTATTAGCAAAGGTGAGGGAGATAATAATGAAATCAATGTTGCCATTGGATTAGGTATAGGTTTATTTAACCTCGCTTTTTACGTATCCTTGAATTTACTTCCTAAAAGAAACATTAAAAGATACCTGACTAGTTTAGTTCTAGTTATTTTCACCATCTCTTTTATCTATTTTTCTAAGGGAGCAATTTACATCCATGTAAGTTTAATTATATCCCTTATTGTGTTATCGCTGTATGGAAATTGGCGGCTGCTCCTTCCATATGCCATCATCATGTTATTGTATTATATCCTTGCCATTTATCAAATTAAAGCTGGAAATAATTGGGAACAATATTTCATGAGAGGCGATTTTACCAATCAGGGTAATTTCATCATTGTGATTTCTTCTATAGGCTTCATCACCTTCATGTTGATGATATTTTTAAGTCGCTACATCGATCAATTGAGGCATAATGAAGGGCTTATTTTCTTATACTTACAAGATCAATTAAACGTTGAACACAATGTAAACTTGGTCAATCAAATTGCGGGTGGCAATCTTGAGAGTAAATATGCGCTTAAGGATAATGATAAAATTGGCAATGCACTTTTTGAGATGCGAGAAAATCTGAAGCTTGCCGCACAACAAAACCAAAAAAAGCAATGGATTAGTGATGGCATAGCGCACATGGGCGATATTTTATTAGCAAGTGGGGATGTGAGTGAAATTTGCCATAATGTATTGAGAGAAATCATTCGTTACATTGGCTTAGAACACGGCGGTATTTTTATTGTCAACATTGCCGACTCTGAAAATCCTTATTTAGAATTACGTTCATTTTTTGCCTTTGATCAACCCGACTTTATCGAACGCAAAATCCACTTTGGCGAAGGGCTTGTTGGCGAAGTGGCTGCGCGTAAAACGAGTATCTTACTCAGAGACCTTCCAAATACGTATGAAAGCATTTCTTCTGGTTTAGGCAGTGCGCTTCCTAAAAATATTTTCATTACGCCATTAATGGTGAAAGATGATGTCATGGGCGTATTAGAGCTCTCTTCTTTGAGAGATATTCAAGAGCATGAACTGGAACTCGTTGAAAAAGTCTCATCAAACATTGCATTGAGTATCTTATCGGCAAATGCGGCTACCCAAACGGCGCGTCTACTGAAGGAATCTCAAGTGTACAACGAGCACATGAAGGCACAAGAAGAGGAAATGCGTAGTAGCATGGAAGCCCTTCGACAAACGCAAGATGAGCTGTCGCGACAAGTAGAAGCTCGTGCTAGTGTACAAAGCGAACTTTCTACGCGTATGAATGTGGTAGATCGCATGGCTATTGTGGCTGAAATAGATTTAGAAGGGCAATTAATTTACATTAACAAGCAATTTAGTAGAATTACGGGTTATACTGAGGAGGAGTGTTTGGGGAAAAACTACGATATTCTACGACATCCTGATACGCCAGAAGTTATATTTAAAGAGATTTGGATTACGATCAATCGCAAAGAGGTGTATGTAGGTTCATTTAAAAGCGTCACATCAAATGGTGATGTCATTTGGTTTGAGTGTGCCATTGCCCCAGTATTGGATCATGAAAATCAGCCATCAAAGTTCCTTTGCATTGGGTTTGACATCACTGAGCTCAAACAAAAAGAACAAGACATTCAAAGCTTACTTTCTGCAGCTAAGGCTAGAAATGAGGTGCTAAACCTCAAGGAAGAGAATATGCAGCGCAATTTAGAAGCCCTCGAAATTGCCGAAGAAGAGCTTTCTGAACAAATCCAAATGAGTATTCGTCGTCAGGAGTTTTACGACCTGGTATTGACTTTTGTGAAGGGAATTATATACCGCAGCATTTTGGAAGATGAATGGAAATTAGAATTTCTGAGCACGGGCACTTATGAACTCACGGGCTATGATCACACAGACTTTCTTGGAGATCGTATCAGAACCTTTAATAGTATTATCCATCCAGATGATTTACCGCTCATTGTGACGAGTGTAAATAGAAATCCTACCATCATTGAAGAAAGTTCTACCCATCAAGTAAAAGGATTCAAAATTCAATACCGTATCATTCGGGAAGATGGGGAAATCCGTTGGGTAGAAGAACGAGGTAAAAAATATTACGATCATTATTTAAAGAAGGATATTCTTACGGGCTTCATCTACGATATCACCGAATCGCTCCATAATCAAGAGCGTAAAAAGTAATCACCTAGTATACTGTCAGTTTGGAAACTCTGCATACACAACGCTGAGGTTGAGAAGCTGACCTAGAGGAATTTTAAAAAAATGTAGATCGCTTTCTGAGCAGTGTACGTGTTATTTCGTATGCCATAAATTGAGCTTTGTAGTCACTAGCTTCCAACCTGATGCTTCTTGTTGATATAAGGCTACGGCATCCCAGCCATCGTCTATGCCTTGCCTACACATAAAAAAAATGGCTTTTTCTCGATCTTCAGAAAAAAATGGAAGTGATATGCCTAAGTATTGACTGTTTTCATGATCGAATTCATTTTTCCGCGCAAAGGCACTTGGTAATACCTTGACCTTTTTTAAGGTCATGTATTTCTTTTCCCAGCGTTTAAACAACAAATTATTTGCCTGATCAGTCATAAAATGGATATCACCCTGTGTTAATAGTGAATCCAGAATTTTGATATCCATCTGACGAATCCGATCCATAAAGATTCGATCGGGCTTAGAATCGTAACACTTATTTCCCCGTACCTTTTCTTCTAAATAGATGAAGTTGTTAGTCTTGTGACTTCCCACTTTTTGTAGCACATCGTTGATAAATTGATAAATTAACTTTTGATGCGCCTTTGCAGAAAGCGGTTCCTTTTGGCTAAATGTTTCAGCTGTGATACCCAAAAGGCATATTAGAAATATGCTTATCCATCTCATACGGCTAAAATGATTAATCAAAAAATGAATACACTAAAAGTTCATCCTAACTCCATCTAAAACAGGAAGGTAAATCTTACTTAATCATTTTTAACCTCTCCTATCCTTATTTAAAATAGCAATAGGGTAAATGTAAACCTAAACAATGTGCTATTTTAAGAAAAAATGAACTTTATTTTACGCAAATAAACTGTAAATTAGAATAGACTATATTGAATACACCACTCACGGAAACATGCCGTTAAGGTAAACACTCCACAATTAATCGTCAATACGATACTCTTACTTGTATTTTCTCATTTAAAAAGGCAAATAACTTCAACGCATGTGTTGTTGAAGACTTCACAGCTATAGATAAGTCTTTTCCAACTCATGCCCTCATCATCGAAACCACAAAAACTTCGCCTAATTCGCAATTAGCATACTGTAATTAGCTCCACTCAATAGGATACACAGCTGTCAACTAACACAAATCGCTAGTGATTTGCGGGAATAACTAGCGAACTAACTAAACGGATAATTAAAATGGATAAAAATGAAGATGAATCGACTTGTTTTATGCCTATGCTGTGCATGGATAATACATTGGAGTCAATTAGCTCATGCGCAATATGACTCCAGCTTTTATCAACTTGCCATTGACGATCTTACTCAAATCACTGTAGCATCAAATGTCATAACGCAAAAAGAGCGACAACCTGTTTCGATTACCACCATAACTAGCGAGCAACTTCGATTAAGTGGTGCAAGGATGTTATCTCAAGCCATTATGTTCTACGTACCTGGGTTCTTTTTGGTAGAAGATCAGGATGATTTAATTGCTGGATTTAGGGGGTTAGCAGCCGACAACAACTCTAAGGTGTTACTACTTATTAATGGGCAAAATATTAATACGGAATTTTTTTGGGGTCCTGCAGATGCTATCCTCCATTCTACCAATTACGAATACATAGATCGTGTTGAGGTCATTCGAGGCCCTGGTTCTGTTACCTTAGGGCAAGGTGCTTTATTGGGGGTTATTAATATCATTACCAAACGTGGCGAAAAAGAAAAAGGCAGTAACATGGTAACCAAAATGGGACTTGCGGCTGGTTTTGGTGGTGATGGATACCTACATGGTAGTGTACATGCTTCAAGTGCCAGCAACAAACTCAAAAGCTATTTTTACCTCTCTACCAATCGGTATGATGGGCAAGCTATGCGCAATGAAGGCTGGATAGCAGAAAAAGCGAATGAAGGTTTTCAGGGGGGTACAGTGGCCGATATGGGGCATCGCTTACACCGCACAGATAACATCACTATGACGGGTAATATCTCCTATAAGAACTTTGAAGTCAGCGCAGTATATAGCGATCAAGTACGCGACCTCTATAACTTTTACCGCGATCGGGAAGTCTTTCAACAAATACTAACTTCCATCAATGGGAGTTACAACCTAAAATTCACCCCTAATATTCGATTAAAATCGAGTATTTCCTATGCGCAAGATCACTTCAATCTTTCTTCGCTCACAG
This sequence comes from Flammeovirgaceae bacterium, assembly GCA_049600855.1. Classification (GTDB taxonomy): domain Bacteria; phylum Bacteroidota; class Bacteroidia; order Cytophagales; family Flammeovirgaceae; genus JBMYQA01. Next base: position 31,835 of record JBMYQA010000014.1, read on the forward strand.
GAACGACTATGGGAGGCACACGAGAAGACCGTTACGGTTTTAAAAGCATATTAAACATCGACAACCTCTTGCCTAACAATAAGCTCGCATTAGGCATTGAATGGCGGCATTTCAGAATGGGGAAAAGCAATTTATATAATAATAACTTCATTGCAAATGTGATCAACACCTTTGATCCAACCACTGCCAATCAAGAGCTTTCCATGGGATTTGAAAATAACATCAATGTGATGAGTATTTTTTTGGAAGATTATTTCACGATCAATAATCGTTTAGACCTATTTTTTGCGATTCGGAACGATAATCATCCTTTTTGGGGCAATAGTTTTACCCCACGGCTAGGTGCTATATTTGCGTTACAGAAAGATTTACGTTTTCGATTTACCTATCAATCTGGATTTAGAGGGGCCGTCGGTTTGCATTACACAGGAGGCTACCGTAGAGACGGTTTCTTGCGAGCCGATAATTACGGCCAAGTAGCAAATGCAGACATTCCCCTATTTGAAGTGAGTCACGAGTTAGACGATGGCTTAGGAAATACAGAAACAGTGTATAAAACAGTAGGCACGGAAGCTAATATTCCAGAAGTTGAACCTGAACGGATGAATAGCTTTGAATGGGCGATAAACTATAAGGTAAATAAGTTTGCCATAGATGCTACTGTATTTTACAATCTTGTGAATAATGTGATAGATGTAGGTGTGATTTTCCGCGACAGACATGTTATTATTGATAATGATCCTACAAATGATGTGCTTACGGATACTTCACACCTCACGTACAACATCCCTTCCATTGGGAGCGATATTGCAGGCGATTGGAATGGGTACTGGTATTTTAAAAACACGCCTGGCAACTTCGCCCAATTGGGTACTGAAATAGCACTATCTTATACTGCTGATCGATTGCAAGCAACCTTAAGTCATGCCTTTGTGGGGGTATCAACCGCTACTGCTGAGCAAGAAGCCATTGCCAGCGCAGGAAATAGCATGTATTTAGCCGAAGATAATGGAACATTGCACTTTAAAGCCTATCCAGAGCATGTTACGCGCTTGCATGTGCTTGCAAAACCGTCTCAAAAGGCGCAATTATCGCTCACCTCTATATATTACTCCAATTGGTTTTCACCTTCTGGAAATATGGCAACAGGTGGATTCATTGTAAATTTAGGAGGAATGTATAAACTCACGAAGAACATTGGTATCTCGCTCATTGCCAAAAACATCTTAAATGAACAATCACTGTATCCAATGACCAGCAATGCTGGCGGACCTGATGAATCTCCTGGCACACCTGCATGGGAATCTACCACGTATTGGGGAACCATCCGATTCGATTTCTAGTTTTCTACTAGGTATGTTAATTCGCATTCAAAACCCTGAAACGTATTTGTTTATTTGGAGTGTTGAGTTTTAATTCACATCCACTGACTGGGCAAAATCTGTTTTCATTGCTACAATTTCTATTTGTTTACTTATTTTTGTTGAAACAACAATAAATCCCTCATGGAAACCCTATATCAAGGCATACGTCATCGGTTAAGCAAAGATTTACCAGGCTTTTCAGCACATGAAAAGATGTTGGTTCCTGGCCGAAAAGCGCGTAGTGCTAAAATCAAACCGAATCCACGAATTAGTGCCGTATTGCTCATGCTTTATGAAGATAATGACATCTTGCACTTTCCCCTTATTCTTCGCCCTAAATATGACGGCGTACATGGTGGGCAAATGGCTTTGCCTGGTGGTGGTATAGAAGCACAAGATACCGATTTAGAAGCCACAGCTCTACGAGAGTCATTTGAAGAGATTGGTTATACCGTACCTAAAACACAAGTATTAGGGCAACTCACTCCATTTTACATTCCGCCGAGTAATTCGATGGTTACGCCTTATGTGGCCTATACAACCGAAAAACCGCGTTACAATATTGACCCTAAAGAAGTTGATCGCGTTGTGATTGCGGATATCCATACGTTACAAAACCCTGATAATCATACTACAAAGCTCATTGATTTGCCAAATGGCCAACAACTGCATGCGCCAGCTTACTTAGTCGATGGGGAAATTGTATGGGGAGCTACAGCAATGATCTTAGCTGAGTTTTTACACGTGTTTGATGATGTATATGTAAACTAACTAGGCTGAGCAACAACCAATATTAGTTTTTAGCATATTCGCTAAGTACAGGATTTGATTTATTGAGAACCGAAGCGATTTCTGACCACTTTAGTCGGTAACTCTCTAAACGGTTGGCTGTGGGGTGTTTATAAAATAGCGTGAGGAAGTGGCTATTCATGCAAAATTTTGTTGCTTTTCCAATATCACTGGTTTCAATTTTCACTTTGTAATACTTCCACATCAAATGCGCGATTTTCTTTTGATAATGAGCATCCTCATCAAACAAATCGTCAAATCGCACTACTTTATCTTGAGCTAAATCGTAATTAAAAGTTGTTGAAAGGTCAAGCGATTCTTTATATCCGATGAATTGAGCACTCTTGTTAAATTGCACACTAATGGTATAACTATCTGTAAAGTGAACAACATAATCCAAATTCATGTAATGATATCCTTCGGAAGGCTTGAATAGTTTTTGAACCTTTTTAGTAAACTCGGTAATGGCTCCGCTCGTAAGTTGGTGGATGTGTTTGTTAATTTCATAGCCTTGGTTGATGTTTCTACATCTTACTTCTGGATAGGCTACATCTAAATGATAACCTGTATCATATTTTTTGTTTAGCCTCTTCTTGAAAATTAAAACCGATTCAGCCGAAAATTGTCCAGCAGCCGATTCTTTCAAAGAAAAGCCCATCAATAAAAATGCTCCACACCAAAGGAATATAAAACACAATCTCATCATTGAGATGAATAAATTAAACAAACAATAATCATCAAAAAGTAGGTTGTGCCGAGGAATGCAAGTTTGAGCAAAGATAAAATAATTCTTGTAAAAAAGATTGAAATATCCAGTTCCTCAAAAAAACACAATCTTTAATTTTAATACGTTTAAATCATCACTTTGGTACGAATTGACAAAAAAAAGTTAGTAGAATTATGTTTATAAAGGTGAATATGCGACAAATCGATGACTTCGGTCTGTGATGTACGATGTCACGAAATCCACTTACTCATCAAGCATTCGTTCATTTAGATTCATTACTTCGAATTTCACAAGTAGCTTTTGCTCACCTACTCATAAAACTTCTGATAATTAAGAGATTGTTTGAACAAAGTAAGCCACACATTTTCGTGTCCTTTTTTGATTCAAAAACTCAATTATCAGAAGCGGTTATTTTTAGAACTTATCGCTAAAAAGTGCTAAGCTACCTAGCATTAATCTTCTAATGCAGCTACTCCAGGTAGCGTTTTACCCTCCATATATTCTAACAAGGCACCTCCACCAGTAGACACGTAAGAAACCCGATCACCAAAGCCAAGGTTATTTACGGCAGAAGCCGAATCGCCACCACCAATAAGCGAAAATGCACCTTTTTCAGTTGCTTTTACTACAGATTCAGCTACTTTAATTGTTCCGTTTGCATAGTTTGGCATTTCAAATACACCCATTGGTCCATTCCAAAGGATGGTTTTAGATGTTTCAATAATTGCCCCATACATTTCACTGGCTTTAGTGCCAATATCTAAGCCCATCCAGCCTGCATCTATCGTCATGTTATCGGCTATTTTCCGATTTGCATCATTATTAAAATCATCAGCAATAACAGAGTCTTCGGGCAAAATAAGATTCACGCCTTTATTATCTGCTTTCTCAATCAGCTCGCGTGCTAATGCTAATTTATCCTCTTCCACTAACGATTTCCCAACATTTCCACCTTTCGCTTTAAAGAACGTATAAGCCATTGCTCCACCAATCAAGATATTATCTACACGATCGAGCAACTGCTCAATAATTAAAATTTTATCTGAAATTTTTGCACCTCCCATAATGGCCGTAAATGGCCGTTCCGCATTTTCTAACACTTTTTGGGCATTCTCCAATTCTTTCTGCATCACATAACCACAAATCTTTTCTTCAAAGAATTTGGCAATCACAGCCGTGGAAGCATGTGCCCGATGAGCCGTACCAAAAGCATCGTTTACATAAACGTGACCATGTTGTGCTAACTGCTGTGCAAAGGCTTCATCGCCTTTCTTTTCTTCTTTATAAAAACGAAGGTTTTCCAAAAGCATAACCTCTCCTACCCCAATTGCATCAGAAATGGCAAATGAGTCGAAGCCAATACAGTCATCGCCAAAAATCACTCCTGTGCCTAATAACTCTGATAAATGTTTTACAACATGCTGTAAAGAGAATTTTTTCTCAGGGCCATTTTTAGGCCGCCCAAGATGCGACATCAAAACTACAGCTCCCCCATCTCCTAGTATCTTTTTGATGGTTGGGATTGCTGCCCTAATTCTGGTGTCATCGGTAATTTCAAAGTTTTCATTCAAAGGCACATTGAAATCAACTCTTACCAAAGCACGCTTTCCATTGAAGTTATACTCGTCTAAAGTAACCATCTGTTCAATTATTTTTCTTGAAATGGATTAAATACACAGCATTATGGTGTATTCGATTTGGCAATTTGCCAACTGAAAGCCAAAATTAAGCTTGTGTGGGAATTAGGCAAATCGCTCCCCTTAAAATCCACTGTTTTTTTCGCTCACCTCATGCAAACGTATCCAAAAAAAATACCCCTAGTTAAATTCACTAGAGGCATGCTAATTTTGGTAGTTGATAAAAAGATATTTGCCTAAAAATAATCCGTTTCACATTTAGGGTGTAATTTTTGGAACTTCTCCATTTCTTCTTCAGAAACTTTTGAATCTCTACAGTACAAAATTGAAATACTCCTGAGCCAAATAATGGGTTCTAAAGATTCAATCATCGTATCTGTACAGATAATGATACTTAATTTGGGTAAGCGTTTTAATGGTTCTAATGAAGCTACTTTGGTATGCGAAAAAGTAATTTCATATAAATTTCGATGGTATTTGAGCGGTTCTAAACTCTCAATTAACGTATTAGAAGCATAAATGATTTTTAAACGCTTTAAATTTTTTAATGGACTAAGGCTCGTAATTTTAGTCTGATTTATATTGATAAATTCCAAATGCGTCAAATGAATAATTGGATCTAAACTAGTTACTTTTGTTTTAAAGAACTCCAACTTTTTTAATCGTTTCAAATGCGCTATTGGCGTTAAATCTGAAATACGTGTTTCGGCAAACTCTAACTCTTCCAACTTCGTCAAATTGGCAACTGGTTCTAAATTCGGAATTCGCGTATGTTGCAAATCCAACATCTTCAAATTGGTGAAATAAGATATGGAATTGTAATCTTTGAGTCTGCATTCAAATAAATCTAATACTGTGAGGTGTTTTAAATTCTTAATTGGTTCTAAAGTTCTCACAAGGGTATTGGCACAATACAATTCACGTAAACTTGTTATGGCTGCTAAGGGAGATAAATCTTGTGTATTGGTTGAGGAGATGTTCAGCTTTCTTAGCTTTTTTAAATTCGTTAATGGCCTTAAATCAAAAATTTGAGCATAAGAACAATCCACATCAATGAGGTTATCCAAAAACTTGAGCGGTTCTAAGGTAGTGATGGCCACTTCTTCTCCATATTCGTTGATTCCACTGCAATCAATTTTTTTCAAATCATATAGCTTCTTAAACTCATCTACACTTACATGATAGCGTAAATTAGCTTGATTTCTAAAGCGTTCTTGCCAAGTAGAATCTAAGGATTCCCACCACTCCATCGTCAGTGAATCTAATTGGGCTGAAGCCTTAGGTATAATTAGGAACAACATCATTACCCCCACCAACACCTTCCATATTCGATGAATGCTCATTCTATTCATAATCATTGCGAAATAATACAAGTACTTTATTCGGTTTACAGTTAAGTGCGTGAATCGAAAAAGGGAATCATCCGCTCACCTTTTTCGTCTCAACAAGATTAACGCAAAAAACGCTGCATATTTAGGGATTAGTCTGTAGCACTTACCGCTTAATCGTCAATTTATCGAATTTTTCGACAAACACGGTGATTCTTACGACAAACAAAAATATAGAAATCAATAGATACTTAAACGCCCGTCTAAAACAATGGTTTTTAAACAAGCTCGCGACTACACTATCCAAAACAGGATACAGGAAGCCCAATTCTTTAAACAATTTTTATACACAACTCGTTAGTTTCCGCTATAAAATTTTTCTTGTTCAGGTAAATTTTAGAATATCTTGAAAACATTTTCGTAAGGAGATTGTTCCATGCTATAGAACTTCCTTTTTTGGATTAGTTCTAAATAAGAGTTGTGATTATTAGGCAAAACGGCAATTATTCACGAATTTTGCCAATCGAAAAAAACAAACCTATCGAGAAGATGCTGGAAATTAAGAATTTACACGCTTCCATTGAAGATAAGCAAATCCTGAATGGGATCAATTTAACGGTTAAAGCGGGCGAAGTACATGCGATTATGGGGCCAAATGGTTCTGGAAAAAGTACCCTTGCTTCTGTATTAGCAGGCCGTGAAGATTATGAAGTGACTGAGGGCGAAGTCCTTTTCAATGGTCAAGAGTTATTGGAACTCAATCCTGAAGAACGTGCTGGCGAAGGGTTGTTTTTAGCCTTTCAATATCCTGTAGAAATTCCAGGAGTATCAAATACTAACTTCCTAAAAACTGCTGTAAATGAAATCCGCAAATACCGAGGATTGAATGAAATGGATGCAGTAAGCTTTCTAAAAACGATGAAAGCTAAAATGAAATTGGTTGAGATTGACGAAAAGCTATTGTCTCGTTCATTAAATGAAGGTTTTTCAGGTGGAGAGAAAAAGCGAAATGAGATTTTTCAGATGGCAATGCTAGAACCCAAATTAGCCATTCTTGACGAAACCGACTCAGGCTTAGATATTGATGCCCTTCGAATTGTAGCCAATGGTGTAAATACACTAAAAGGTGAAGACAATGCCACCATTGTAGTAACGCACTACCAAAGATTGCTTGATTACATTGTGCCAGATTACGTGCATGTGTTGTATCAAGGCCGCATTGTGAAGTCTGGATCAAAAGAACTAGCGCATGAATTAGAAGAAAAAGGATACGACTGGATCAAAGCTGAGCTAGCAAGTGCTACTGCTTAATCTATTTTTTTAATTCCTCTTTTCTACTAATCAAAGCATAAAAAGATACTAGCATGACAGCACTTGATTCGAAAGAAACACTCATTAGCTGGTTTGAAGATATGGAGCGCCAATTGAATGGGCTTCGTTCATCCAACTTTCATCAAACTCGTCAGGAGGCATTTGAGCAGTTTAAGCAGCTTGACTACCCAAGTACGAAGCATGAAGAGTGGAAATATACCAATGTTAAACGAATCCTTAAGTCTGAGTTTGAGTTTAATCAATCCGCTTCCTTAAGCCAAGATCAGCTCACGCCATTTTTAATTGATGGACTGGATGCTCAGGTAATGGTATTCGTAAATGGGCAGTTTAATGCTTCTTTATCTCAATTAGAAACAGTTGATGGTTTAGCATTTGACAATCTAAAAGCAGCTTATGCTTCTCATCAAGAAGATATTGATCAGCACTTTGGCAAATATGCTACCATCGGAGATAATCCTTTTACGGCATTAAATACGGCATTTGCTAATGATGGTGCATTTATTAAGGTAAACCGAAGCAAGGTTATTGAAAAGCCATTGGTATTATTGTATGTTGCCGATGCGCAGCATAATGATATTGCCTCACAGCCAAGAAATCTTGTTTTAGTTGGAGAAAATGCACAAGTTACGCTCATTGAGCAATTTATCACGCTTGGAGAAGGAAAAAGCTTTAGCAATGTGGTTACGGAATTTGTAGTAGAACAATCTGCTCTGGTAGATCATTACAAATTACAGTATGATGCGGCTAGCTACCACATTGGCACTACTCAAGTATATCAAAAAGGTAAAAGCCATTTTGCCAATACCACCATTTCACTAGATGGAGAACTCATCAGAAACAACCTAAATATTGAAATGGATGGCGAATATGTAGAATCTTACATGAATGGATTGTACATGTTGGATGGTAAAACTCATGTAGATAATCATACTTCTGTTGACCACCAATTGCCAAACTCTTACAGCAACGAACTGTATAAGGGTATTTTGGATGGCAATTCTACCGGAGTGTTTAATGGAAAGATTTATGTGCGAGAAGATGCTCAAAAAACAAATGCCTTCCAGCAGAACAATAACATCTTACTTTCTGATAAGGCAACCATTGATACCAAACCTCAATTGGAGATATGGGCTGATGATGTTAAATGTTCGCATGGTGCCACTGTAGGTTCACTGGATGAAGAACCGTTATTTTACCTTCGCTCTAGGGGCATTAGTGAGGAAAAAGCTCGTTCCTTACTGATGTTTGCATTTGCTGGCGATTTGTTAGATCGCATTAAGGTAGAAGCACTTAGAACGCATGTGGAGGCCAAGATTGCTAAGCGATTAGACTACAAGGTGTAAGCGCTAGGTAATCAACGCATAAAAAAATCCGAAATGAGCGATTCATTTCGGATTTTTTTATGCATCATAACGTCTGCAATTGCTTTAAAAAAGCTTCTTTCTTTCTTCTTGAAATCGGCACCTCTGCTCCATCATCCATCACGACCATTCCCCCTTCTCCTTTCACGTATTTGTGAATCCAATTCGCATTAATGAGGTGAGAATGATGCACTCGAATAAAGTGATTTCCATGTAAAAGCTCTTCAAACTCTTTAATCGTTCCTGTTGCTAATATTACCCGCCCCCCTTGCAGAAAAAGCTTGGTATAACTTCCTTCTGCCTCGCATCGAATGACCGAATTAATCATTACAAACTCTAGCCCTTCTTGCGTTGGAATACCAACTTTCTCTGGCTTTTGATTCTTTTGCGCAAGATTGTCCAATAAATGTTGGAACCGATCTGTTGTGGTTGCTCTCGATTTCATGAGTACTTCTACCTTGCCTACTGCCTGAATCAACTCATCAATATCAATGGGTTTTAACAAATAATCAATGGCACAAAACTTAATGGCATTAATGGCATATTCATCGTATGCAGTAGTGAAAATCACTTCAAAATCTACCTCAGGAAACCGCTTTAATAAGTCAAAACCTGAGCCACGGGGCATTTCTACATCTAAAAACACTAAATCAGGCTTTGTCGAATTAATAAATTCGTGTGCTTCCTCAACAGATGCCGCTTGCCCAATCACTTGAATGCTCTTACAATATTTTTGTACCATTTTTAAGACGGTCTCCCTACTTCTTTTTTCATCGTCTACAATTAAGGCTGTAATCATTTTGTTCGGTTTAATTTTATGTTCAGTAACAATTATGCAGGTTCATGCAATACAGGAAAGCATATTTCTACACGCGTTCCTTTTGCCATACCTTGCTGATTTTCTTTATCTGTAATTTTAATGGATATTTCAACACCTCCAATACGTTCAATGGCATTTAATCGTTCGTCAATGATTTGTGTTGCTCTCGATTTATGCGTTTTACCCATTTTTTGCTGAATTTCACTCGCTTTTTTTCTTCCTATTCCATTATCATCTACCACACACAGCACGTTATCGTTTTTCCGAATAAACTCCACCATCAAATCTCCTTGATCTTCTCGATAGATTAATCCATGATGAATTGCATTTTCAACAAAGGGCTGAATAATCATACCAGGAACTTTAAACGTTGCTTGGTTTATTTCAGGATCGACTAACAAGGTATACTTAAACTTTCCGCCAAAACGCAACTCTTCTAATTCCATATATGAATTTAACAATTTAACTTCTTGTCCTATTAGTATGTATTTTGATTTAGAAGCTTCCAACGATAAACGCATTAATTTGGAAAACCGAGTAAGGTATTTATTCGCTAGGCGTTCGTTATTATCTAAAATAAAGCTTTGAATAGAGTTTAAGGCGTTAAAGATAAAGTGGGGATTCATTTGTGCTTGCAAGGCTTTTAATTCTAATTCGGCAAAAGATTTATTAATTCTGATGCGTTCTGCTTGAATGCGTTTTTGCTTCTGGTTTTTAAGCTGAATGATGAATGCACTTCCACTTCCAATTAAGACCATATACCCTACAATTGCCCACCAACTAAACCACCAAGGCGGTAATACTTGAAACGTGATACTTAATGGCTCGGTCCAATCGCTATTAAACTTTTTTGCACGTACTTGAAACGTATAATCGTTTGGCTGTAATGCCGAAAAGGTGAGTTTTAAGTCATTCGTATTGATCCACTCGTTATCGTTAAACCGATACTGATATTGTAATTTTTCTGGATAGGTATAGGTAATGGCTTTAAAGGCAATATGTACGGTTGCGTCGTATTCATAGCTGTTCGTTAATGTATTTAGTGGTTGTTTTTTCCCATTTACATTCAACTGTTCGATGTGTAATTTTGGAGCATGTGTTTTTCTCGGAGCTTTCAATACATTCATTACCGAAATGCCTTTACTCCCACCAACCCATAAGTTTTCTTTGTGATCGATGAATAGGCAATTCACATCATCTGAAATCAATCCCATACGGGTATTAAACGCTGAAA
>JBMYQA010000015.1:0-40773 GCA_049600855.1 Flammeovirgaceae bacterium
ATGCAGGAATAGATCAGGCGGTGGTAGTGCCAGTAGGCGTTGGCGATGCGAAGTACTTGGTGTGTTATTATGTGAGTTCGGCAGGTGTTTTGGAACAAGAACTGAAGGCTTATTTATCAGGAGTGTTGTTGGAGTACATGGTTCCGAGTGTTTATGTTCGAGTCGATGAGTTTGGCTTAACGAGCAGTGGTAAGCTAGATTATCGCCGTTTACCGAAGGTGAGTGAGGTGATTCAGGATGATTTCCAAGAAGCAGAGACGGAAATGGAACACGCTTTAGTAGCTTTATGGTCGGCTGTGTTAGAAATGGAAGCCTCGTCACTTGGTGTGACGCACAGCTTTTTTGAGTTAGGGGGCAACTCCTTGAAGGCCATGGTGTTGATCAATCGAATGAACAAGGCTTTCTCCATTCAACTCTTGCTCCGAGATATTTTCCAGCATCAAACCATTCGGGCACTAAGTAGTAAAATAGAAAGTGGGCAATCCACAAATGAGGTCGATGAGATGATTGTTGCGCTTAATCATGAATCAGCTAAGGAGAAACTATTTATGATTCACGATGGCAGTGGAGAAGTTGATGGGTATTTGGAGCTCGCTAGGCATCTGGATCAATATGCCTGTTATGGCATGAGGTACAATAGCCATTTTACTACTGCTAAAGAAGCTCCTGAGGTAGTAGAAATTGCTGCTACTTACATTCAGGAAATCAAAAAAATACAGCCTGAAGGACCCTATCGCTTGATTGGCTGGAGTTTAGGAGGGGTTATTGCAAAGGAAATTACTGCGCAATTAGAGCAAAATGAGGAACAGGTTGAACGCTTAATGATCATAGATACCGCTTTCCCGTTTTCAAATCCAGCAGCGCAAAAGCCATTTAACATTGCCTCAGAAGTAGAGTTTGTAAAAAATAAATTTGGCATTACTCATTTGCATGCGCATGACTTTAATGCGATGCATGAAGTCTGGCTGGAATTTTTCAATTCTGCTGTGTTCAAAGAAACGGCACTTGATGAAGTAAGGCAGATGATTCCTGAAGCGTTTCAGCTTTTAATTCCTGATTTTGAGAATAAAGATGCAAAAGAAGCCGTCAGCGCATTGAATAAAATCCGATTATTAATGCATGTTGCCAAAAATAGTTTTACTGATGCGGCAATTGAAACAGAAACGCTTTACATACAACCTGCCGATTCTCACCACAGAGTTGAACAGGAACAATTAAATGCGCTTTTCAAGAATTTACAAATACGATCTATTGCAGGAGATCATTTTTCTGTGATGAAATCGACTCATGTTGAACCGCTAGCAGCTTTAATTAAGAGTCAACTCGGTAATTCATATCGTGAGTATATTATCTAAGAGACTGTTGAAAGTTTTTCTTTCGGCTAAAACTGCCAAATTTTCCCCCATAACCAACTAAATTAATTTTAGAATGAGTGTAACATTAATCAACAAACGAAAACACATCATAAGCCTTAAAGATTTATCAGCGCAAGAAACGCTGGATATTGTAAATCGAGGCATAGAATATTCAAACCATGCCGTAGAGCTTGGGCATCAACTGCGCAACAAAGTAATCGGAATTTATTTTACAAAAACTTCGACACGGACACGGACTTCATTTACTACTGCGGGGCTTCGATTGGGTGCGCAAATCATCGCTTATGGGCCTAACGATCTCCAAATTAATACAGGAGAAAGTATTGAGGATACCATGCAAGTGTTGTCTAGGATGTTAGATGGTTTAGTGGCAAGAACAGCGGGCGATCCTGAAGTGTTGCGAACATTTGCCAAGCAAGATCGCATGGCTATTGTGAATGCCATGACCGCTGATGAGCACCCGACACAAGCTTTAGCTGATTTGACCACGATGAAGAAGCAATTTGGCGAATTATCAGGATTACGCATCGTTTATATGGGCGAGGGGAATAATACGGCCACAGCATTGGCAATGGCTTTAGCCAAATTCCCGAATATCCGCATTAGCTTTTTTACCCCTCCAGGTTATCAGGTCGACTCTCAAATTCTAAAATTTGCACAAGAACAAGCAGTGGGAAAAAATACTGTAATTGAGGAGTTCCATGACATGAAGTTTTTACCAACAGATGCGGACATTGTGTATACTACACGTTGGCAAACGACTGGCACAACTAAAAGTGATCCAAATTGGCGAACACTATTTGAGCCATTTGCCGTGAATGATGCGATTATGGCAAAGTACCCAAATGCTATTTTTATGCATGACCTTCCAGCACATCGAGGCGACGAAGTGGAAGCTGCTGTAATCGATGGAGAAAAAAGTATTGTTTTTGATCAAGCTGAAAATAAGGCGCACAGTGCGAAGGCAGTTTTAGAGTGGTGCCTTGGATAAACCTTAAGCACACAACAGGCAATACGGCAGAAATAAATCAAATAAGAATGATGGATAAAGTAAAACTTTATTGTATTCCTTATGCTGGTGGTTCGGCAATGATTTACAATAAATGGCAATCACACTTACAAGATCAGATTGAGTTATGCCCAATAGAATTAGCGGGAAGGGGAAGTAGGATTGCAGAACCTTTTTATGGGGGATTAGAAGCAGCTATTGAGGACCTGTATGCAAAGATTTCATCAGATATTGCTCACCATGATTATGCTTTTTTTGGTCATAGCATGGGAGCTTTTTTGGTGTATGAATTGATGCAAAAGATAAAAGCATTGGGTGGGCGAGAACCGCTACATACTTTTTTTTCGGGAAGAAAACCACCGCATATTAAGCGAAAAAAAAGATTCTCTTCCCTTAGTGAGGAAGCTTTTGAACAAGAAGTCATGTCTTTGGGAGGAACACCGCCCGATTTTTTTAAATATCCTGAACTAAAGGAAATATTTATTCCTATTTTGCGAAATGATTTTAAATTATCAGAAACAGAAGTTGAACGGCCCGAAATTTCAACACTACCGTTTGATATATCTGTTTTAGTAGGAAAAGAAGAAGAGATAACCACAGCTGAAGCTGAAGGGTGGCGTTTACATACCTCTGAAAAGTGTGCGATGTATTACCTCAATGGCGGTCATTTCTTTTTATTGAAAGAAACGCAAACAATTACAAATATCATTAATCAAACGATTTCACATCATATAGCTATTCTTTAATGCGTACATCAAAAGTTATAGGAATTGCAGGAGGCATGGGACCAAAAGGCGGAGCAATGCTCTTTGATTATATCCTGAAGCATACGCCTGCCAACTGTGATCAGGAACACCTTCCCGTTATTTTAATGTCATTTCCTGCACAAATTGAAGACCGAACGGCCTTCTTAGAAGGTTCAGTTGCTCAGAACCCCGCTTATGACATTGCAGCACTGATTGAAAAATTAACACATGCTGGCGCAGAGGTTATTGGAATTCCCTGTAATACTTCCTACACACCGAGAATATTTAATGTTGTTCAAGAAGAATGCCTGCGTCTAAAGCTCGATTCCGTATTGTTAAACATGCCTTTGGAGGTCATTAACTATATTGAACAACAGTACAGTGACACGAAACGCATTGGGGTTTTATCTACAAATGGAACCTATCATGCCCAAATGTATAAGAGGTACTTGGAGCAAAAAGGGTTTACAGCGGTAGTTCCAGATCCTGAGTTCCAATATGAAGTGGTGCATCCGCTGATTTACGATACGGATTTTGGCCTAAAGGCGAATACCGAGAAAGTAACGGAAACGGCAAAGGAATACATTTATCAGATTCAACGCTATTTTCGGGAAAGGGATACGGAGTTATTCATACTGGGCTGTACAGAATTATCTATGTTACACGATTTTGATATGGGAGCGCCTTGTGTCGATTCAACAGAAGTGCTGGCAAAAGCCTTAATAAGAGCTGCTACCGATTTGGGTGAAGTGATGCCATTGGCAGAAGTAAGGAGCACTAGAGGATAAACGTGTATTGAGTAAATCCACTTGACGTTGCGTACTGATTTTCTAAACCCCCCCCTGCACAGATCGAATGGCTTACTCGAAAGTTCCAAAAAGGAATGGCGATTGAAGTGCGTTTAGAAATACAAGGTAAAAGAGGTTTCTTTATAGGGAATTGACTTTACCTTGATGGTACCGTCATGCAGTCGTAAAATTTGCTTAGAGATGCTGAGGCCAATTCCTGTACCATTGTTTTTGGTAGTAAAAAAAGGAACAAATATTTTATCTAATAACTCAGGCGCAATACCAGGGCCATTATCAGTTACTTTGATGAACTTTTTGTTTTGATCTTCAATACCTGCACTAATTTTAATCACACCATGTTCATGATCTTTGACCGATTGAATCGCATTTTTTGAGAGATTGAGTAAAATTTGGATAATCTGTTTCTTATCTATAAAAAACTCCAAATCCTCCTGATTCACAGAGACTTCTATTTTTATGTTGCTTGCTTCTGGATTAATTAATAATAATAAATTATCGAGCAGTGATTTTACCTGAACGAACTCTCTATTTGGTTCAGGAATACTCAAGAGCGTTCGGTACGAATCTACAAAGCTGGTAAGGTTTCCTACCTGATCTCCAATCACTTCAAGCCCTTTTACGGTATTTTTAATGTGTTTTGCACTCAATTCGTCACTGGTCACAATGCCTGCATCATTTTTATAATACTTTACAATGGATTCAGAGATGGAACTGATTGGGGCAATGGAGTTCATAATCTCATGGGTTAACACACGAATGAGCTTAATCCACGAATCAGTTTCCTTTTCTTCTAGCTCTTTGTAAATATCCTGTATCACAACTAAGTATAATTTGTGCTCAGCAGTTTGCAGAATAGTAGACTTCACCGATAACTGAATGCGTTCCCGTTCATTCGTTAACTCAAAAAGACGTTGATTGGAAGTCTCTAAGTTCGTAATGAATGCATACAAGGCTTGGTCGATATGCGCCAACTGCTTAATGTGATTTAAAGGACTGTAATTCAGCAAACGTTCTGCCGTAGAGTTTGAAAAAAGGATGTGTCCATCTTCGTTAAATGTGATAATACCGATATTGACCTGCTTTAAAATTTCTTGATAGAATAACTCCTGGGTTTGTTTTTTGAGGTAAGTATCGTGAATTAATTGGTTGATTCTATTCAAACTCTGATGCAGGTGCTGAAAAGATTTTACATTTTTTTCTTCGGGGATATAGAGATTAAAATCTTCATTTTCAATGGCATTAAAGAAATAAGCAATCTTGGTATTGATTCGATTGACATAGGTAATCAGATACACCACTTGTAAACTAAGGAGAAGAACCATGATAATTACAATTGGATATACGGTTCTTTCAAAGAAGAATGCACATCCAATGGCGGTGAGGGTTATCAATAAAACCCGAACGATTACTTGAAAATAAAAATTCGAGCTGATCATGAATTCTTCATTTTTTTAATCTTATTATAAAGCGTTTGTCGAGTAATGCCGAGTTGGTTTGCCGTAGCCGAATAGTTGCCGTCATTTTTTTGCAACGCATTCGTAATCATGATGCGCTCCATTTCATCTAACGTTTGTGAACTAGGAGGTGTAACATTGCTTTGCGGGTGCGAAAGTAAGAAGTCAGTAGGCATAATTTTTTCAGACTCACACAAAATTACGGCACGCTCAATCGCATGTTTGAGTTCGCGGATGTTACCAGGCCAATGGTAATCCAACAACTTGTTTTTGGCACTTTGGCTGATGCTGAGATGTGTTTTTCCATATTTCGCAACAATCTTCTTCAGGTAATAATCAGCCAAGACCAATACATCTTTACCACGCTCACGCAATGGTGGCACCTCAACGTGAATGGTGTTAATACGATACAGCAAATCTTCCCTAAACTGATTATCAGCAACCATTTGGGGCAGATTACAATTGGTGGCACAAATGAGGCGTATATCAATTGCAATGGGCTCATTAGCGCCTACGCGATAAATGACCCGATTTTGCAAAGCAGATAATAGTTTCGCTTGAGATTGGAGGGAAAGGTTGCCGATTTCATCCAAGAACAAAGTTCCTTTATGGGCAGCCTCCATTTTACCGATTCGTTTTTCCTTCGCATCCGTAAATGCCCCTTTTACATGACCGAAAAGTTCACTTTCAAATAAGGTTTCTGAAATAGAACCCATATCTACAGAAATGAACACTTCATCTTTTCGATCAGATAGCCGATGTAATTCTTTGGCAAAGAGTTCTTTTCCAGTACCATTCTCGCCAGTGATGAGCACATTGATAGCTGTTTTGGCTACTTTATTAACTAAGTGAACAACAGACGTGATGGCTTTGGAAGTGCCAATAATATCATTCTTTAAATCTTGATTGATGACACTTTTTAGCTTTGAGGTATTCCTTTTTAATTGCTGAATCTCTTTTTGAGATTTACTCAATAGCAAGGCAGATTTTATGGTGGCTAAAAGTTTATCGTTATTCCAAGGTTTCAATATAAAATCTGAAGCGCCATTTTTTAAGGCTTCTACGGCTAAATCAATGGAACCGTAAGCCGTCATCATGATGACAGAAACGTGAGGGGCCTTTTTTTTAATTTCTCGCAACCAAAATAATCCTTCATTTCCTGTATTAATACCAGCCGAGAAGTTCATGTCTAGAAGAATAATATCAAAGTCTGATAAGTGTGGTAATGAAGTGATCAGGTTCGGGTTTGAGATGGTTTCTACCTCCGTGTATTCAAACTGCAACAAAATTTCCATTGCACTTAATACACTCTTATTATCATCAATGATTAATAGTTTACCTTCTGTCATAACAAAAGTACGAGTTAGTTAGGTGGTGGTGCCGCATAAAATACTGCCAAAGTCATGGTAATGACCTGCTTAAGTACCACACAGAAAATAAGCAGATTAAAAGACACGGTTATTGTTTGTGGGGTACTTAAAAAATGAATGAACGAAGATAAGCTAAAAAATAAAAGTGTAAAAAAAATTAACACTGGCTGTGCAAATATTATACACTCTTTAGAATTGAATTGTATGTAAGTTTTTGATTATTAGGTTTTTATGGTTTTGGTGCGGCATTTGGCATATACCTGTCAAAATTAAGATATCCAATGAAATATATAACGACATTTATACTAGCATTTATAACCATCTCGGTTTACGCACAAGAATCTTGGTCTTTAGACGAATGCATCTCATATGCAATGGCAAATAACTTGGAGCTAAAGGATCTTAAGTACAATGAAGCTTCAGAGAGTGAAAACCATAAGCAATCGTATCGTAATTTATTACCTACCGTTCAAGGAGCTGCAAATTATACGATTAATTATGGTCGTTCTGTTGATCCGATTACCAATGGTTACATCACGAATAGTTTCTTTTCGAATACCTATACGTTGAATGGAACGCTAGAGGTGTTCAGAGGCTTCCAGAAATTGAATATGATTAAGGCTGCAGATTTACTCCGAAAGGCAGCTCAGGAAGATATCCAACAGGAAAAGTACATGTTGGCGTTTCGAGTAATGTCGGCTTTTTACGATATCCGATTTGCCGAAGAGTTTGTAAAGCTCTCCGAAGGACAATTAGGCATTTCTGAAGAGAATTATGCATTTATAAAGCGTAGAGTAGAATTAGGGCAACTGGCTAAAGCCGACTTGTATGAAGCAGAAGCGCTTGTGGCTACCGATAAATTGGCTTTAGCACAAGCTGAAAATCAGTGGAAAGAGGCTCAAATGCGACTCATTCAGGAAATGAATTTGCCAAATGCAGCGGAGATTCAGCTAAAGGCAGATGCAGAAACATTTATGGAAACCGCCTATGAAGGTTCACAAGACTCCGTTTATCAAAATGCATTGGCATTTATGCCAGTCATCAAGTCGCAGCAATTACAACTCGATGCGGCCAGAAAAGAGATTGCAGCAGCTAGAGGAAGCTTGTACCCTTCGTTAACCTTTACCGCAGGCTATTTCTCTGGATATTTTGAGACACTTGTAGATGCTGAAAACAACACCTTACCTTTTTGGACCCAAATTGAGGTGACCACCGCAAAACGTATCGGATTCAATCTGTCTGTACCCATATTTAATCGCGGACTTGAGCGATCAAGAATACAACAGCGGAAAATTGAATTTGAACGATCAGCAAATAACCTGAATAGACAAAAACAAGAACTCTATAATGTGATCCAAGAGCTGATTCGAAATCAGAAGGCGATCGAGAATGAATTGGCCTTGAGTATTGCACAAGTAGAAAGTCAGGAAATTGCCTTTGCCATCGCTCAAAAAAGGTATAAAAAAGGAATGATCAGTGTATTGGAACTGCATCGGGCAAAAAATATGCTGGCAAGTGCTCAAAATGAAAAATTACAAGTGAAAATGCGCTTAAAAGTGAACAAAAAGACACTTGATTTTTATAACGGATTACCAATTTTTAATAATGTAATAAGTGATTAAATAGATGGAGTATGCCATCAGATTCCTATCAAATTACTTTTATCAAAAAATCTTAGGTTAAACACCTAAATGCTTGCTGAATATGGACATTAAAATTGAAAAGAAAAAAGGATTAAAACCAAAGCATTACGGGTATATTGCTTTAGGGATAGTACTGATTTTTGTGTGTTGGAAATTATTTATTGATAAATCGTTATCGGCTGTAAATGTAGAGAGAAGTTCATTATATGTAGCGAATGTAAAGCAAGGGAAGTTTGATGACTACATTGCGATTGATGGTACTGTTGCCCCCATTGCTACCGTGTATATGGATGCTTATGAAGGTGGTCGAGTAGCTGAAAAATTGATCGATGAAGGCGCTATGGTGAAAAAGGGTGACATTATTCTAAAGCTCGAAAATGTAAACCTCTACGAACAAATTTTATCAAGTGAAAGTAATTTAGCATTGAAACAAAATGATTTGCGTTCGACGAAGCTTACATTTGATTCGAGACAAGTAGAAGGGCAGCGAACATTAGCGAATGCATCGTATGAGCTGAAAACCCTAAAACGAAATTACGAACAGAATAAAGAGCTTTACGAGGAAGATCTGATTTCGAAAGAAGAGTATTTAGTTTCGAAAGAAAATTATGAGTTGGCAAAAGAGCAATATGAAATTGCAAAACGCCAAACAGATAATGATAATAAAATGCGATTAACCTCGCTCAAAGAGTTAGATGTTGACTTGGATCGTATGCAACAAACCTTAAAAATGGTGTACGAGCGTTTAGATCATCTGAATGTAAGAGCTCCAATTGATGGTCAGTTAGGCTTTTTAGATGCCGAAATTGGACAAAATATTACCAAAGGCGATCGAATTGGGCAAATCAATGTGCTGACAAACTATAAGATTGAAGCGATGATTGATGAGCATTACATTGATCGGGTAAAACGTGATTTAATTGCTACATTTGAGCGAAATGGCACAGAATATCAGTTGAAGGTGCGTAAAGTATATCCTGAAGTACGTAACGGGAAATTTAAAATTGACTTAGTATTTACTTCCGACAAACCAGAAACGATTCGTTCGGGACAAAGCTATAACATTAAGTTGCTATTAGGTGCATCTAATGAGGCAATATTGGTTCCTAGAGGAAGCTTCTTTCAAAGCACTGGCGGGTCATGGATTTTTGTAATGAACGGAAATGAAACTGAAGCACTCAAGCGATTTATCAAGATTGGAAAGCAAAATTCCAAATATTATGAAATAATTGACGGTCTTTCTGTGGGAGAAAGAGTAATACTCTCTGGTTATGAAGGGTTTGGAGATGCAGAAAAAATATCCATAAATTAAGAAAACAGACAAGTGATGATACAAATTAAAAATCTTAAAAAGAGTTTCAGAACGGATGAAGTTGAAACGCTAGCGCTAAATAATGTAAGTTTAACGGTTGATACTGGAGAGTTTGCGGCCATTATGGGGCCATCAGGATGCGGTAAATCAACATTATTAAATATTTTAGGCTTATTAGATAGCCCATCGGACGGCAGCTATTTATTTGATAATAATGAGATGAGTGGCTTAAGTGAACAAGAGCGAACAAAACTGAGAAAAGGTAATATTGGCTTTGTGTTCCAAAAATTTAATTTGCTTGATGAGCTTACCGTATATGAAAATGTAGAGTTGCCACTCATTTATTTAAACATGAGCAAGAACGAGCGTAAAACGCGGGTAAAGGAAGCGCTGGAGCGCATGAAAATAGCACATCGTGAAAGTCATTTCCCTCAACAACTCTCTGGCGGTCAGCAGCAGCGTGTCGCCATTTCAAGAGCGGTAGTAACACGCCCTAAATTGATTTTAGCGGATGAGCCTACAGGTAACTTGGATTCTAAAAATGGTATTGAAGTGATGAACTTGCTTACTGAACTCAACCAAGAAGGCAGTACAATTGTGATGGTGACGCACTCAGATAGAGATTCACATTATGCGCATAAACTGATTAATCTGTTTGATGGTCAGGTAGTGAATGAAAGTGTGATGAGTAGCTAGCATTAGATCATGGAGTATTCAAACTACAAAGGCTGTTTCAACCGAAACAGCCTTTTGGCTTAACACCGTTTAAAACGAGATTTCTTCTAATGAAACAGTATGCTCGCTAATCGTTTCTGTAGCCGAGCTCATTACTTTGAATACAGCTTTTGCTTCCCCATTTTCCCAAATGACTTCGAGCTGGCCAATATTATTTTTGACTGAAGCATCTCCAATTCGATTTTTGTTTGGTTCAATGTAATGCCAAGTTTGGGTGATGCCACTTGAGGTGATGTCGTAAATGGGATAGCCATTGGGCACTTCCAGTTTAGAGATTTCACCCCAATGGACATCTCCTGAAATAAATACAACTCGATCGGCTTGAGTGGTTTTTACCAAATCAATAAAACGCTGACGTTCGTGTGGCACATTGGTCCAACTTTCCCAACCATTATATGCATGGCTAAACTGATTGCTAGAGGCGATGAGCCTGAAATCGGCACTCTGCTTGAGTTGCTCGCCTAACCAAGCCCATTGCACTTCGCCCAAAAAGGTGCTGTCAGGAGAAAGATTCGGAATATAGTCGTTTTTGAACGTGGTATCTGTTGAATCTCTATGAACTAAATCATCTCTAAATGTACGGGTATCTAAAAGAATGAGCTGAAGTTTCTTTCCGTCTTTTTCTAAATATTCCACCCCGTAGATTCCTTCATGCTTTCTGCGGTCTGAACTTTCGGGCACTTGCCAAAAATCTAGGAAGATTTCCTTCGACTCCGCCTTAAAGGGATAATGCCGACCGATATCATTCCAGCCAAAATCATGGTCATCCCACACGGCAAATACAGGAGTAACCGCTCTGAGCGCTTGAAATTCCTTTTTTGCCCCTAAGCGCTGATACTTTGCTTTTAGGGTGTCCATCACAAAGGTATCTCCGTATACATTATCTCCTAAAAAGACAAAAGCATCTGGTTTTTCATTCGCTGCAACCGTTAATAAAGGCTGTGGTTTATCTTGATTCGCACAAGAACCAAACATAATCTTAAATGTAATGCGGTCTGGTTTATCGCTTGTCTGTTTAGTTGTTGAATCGCAGGCGCCAAGCAGTAAAATGGAAAGGAAGAGAAAATGATATGGAATTTTCATTTCTTGATGAGATTACATGGTAAATAATAAAGCATGCCCAATTTAACGAAACATTGAGCATGCGAAGTGAATTAATTTGGGGATTATTTATCCCACCACACTCTGCTATTGATATTATCGCCTTGGATATTAGCGGCAGCAGCCGTATAGTTTTGATTATTTACAGATTGTTCTAATGCAGGGTACATTAAGCGTACAGGAAATTTTCCATCATTTACGGTGCCTGGACCTGCAGCAATAAATGAAGGTAAGCCTGTCCGTTTCCAATTCAGCCATCCTTGTAAGGAGTTGTGGTATAGTGAGAGCCATTTTTGAATTGCTAATACTTCTGTATTGGCATCATACGGAGCGGTACTCGTGAGGTAGTCTGCCGGCATGGTCACACCCCATTGATCAAATGAAGCGCTTACGCCAGCATCGTAATACGTTTTGGCATCTCCAGTGATTAGGCCGCTTTCAGCAGCTTCAGCCAAAATGAAGCTGACTTCACTGTAGGTCATAAAAATACCACTGATTTTATTTGCCACATCGAAGTAAGCGGCTGCTTTCGATGAAAATTCATCTGGTCGGCCAACATCGCCAATGCTTTGTCCTGGAGCTGTACCCAGGTATTCAGTCGTACCAGCCTTCGGATCAAACCATTCTTCCAATC
Source organism: Flammeovirgaceae bacterium (assembly GCA_049600855.1). Taxonomy (GTDB): domain Bacteria; phylum Bacteroidota; class Bacteroidia; order Cytophagales; family Flammeovirgaceae; genus JBMYQA01. The sequence goes on from JBMYQA010000015.1 coordinate 12,190, forward strand.
GGGGATCATTATTCGCCTTTAAGCGGTCAATGATATGTGTAGTAGGAATCCCCAAATAGTAATCATAAGCTCTTCCTCTTCCAGTTGATAGTGGGGAAAGATCAGGCAAATCGCCACTATATTGGTAGTCGGCATTATCGGCATTTGATTCGAAGATCGGTGATTGCGTGGGGTTATTCACAATGGCTTGTAAGGCTGCTGAATTATCTTGGGCTTTCGAACTTCTTAGCAACAAACGCAAGCGCAAGGAGTTGGCAAATTTTTTCCACTTCATCATATCTCCTCCATATAAAATGTCTCCATTTACCGTTCCATCAACATCAATGAGCTCATTTGCGCGTGCTAACTCAGCAAGCAGCTCTTGGTAAATGGCTTGTTGCTCATCATACTTTGGCGTAAAGATTCCATCAATGGCTTGAGTGGCTTCACGGTAAGGCACATCGCCGTATACATCTGTTAAAATCGAGATGCCGAAGGATTCAAGAATAATCGCTATTGCTTCATAATTGACATGACCAGTCGATTGAGCCACTAATTCGATGTCTTTGACATCTTGAAGAATGGAATAAATTGGCCAAAAGCGATCATCACTCGTCCAGTTAAAGATGTCAATGTCATTAAATTCGTAATTGGTGGCATATTGACCAATGGTATTTCCAAAGCTGTAATTTTGATTCACCATCAAATCGGCATAATCAATAATGACCGTTGGTAATAATAATGATGCATTTACTGTTTCTGCTTGGTTGGAGTTGGTATTCAATTCGTCAAATCCATCAGTACAAGCAGTTGCCAACAAGGTAAGGCAGATGAATACTATCTTTTTCATGTTTCTGAATTTTAGCGGTGATTAGAATCCAATGGTTAAGCGATAACCGAACGATCGGGTAGAAGGGAGTTGCGTGACTTCAAAGCCAGGCACCAAAGTTCCGCCGTTTAAGGCTTGTGCTTCAGGGTCAATATGGGGTACATCTGTCCAAAGAGCTACATTATTGCCAGTAAGGGCAATGCTCATGCTTTGCAAGCCGAGTTTGGAAACCAATGATTTGGGTAAGTCGTAGGAGATACTCACTTCTTTGAGTTTGATGAAGGAAGCATCAAATCCATTCGCTTCTACATTATTTCGGGCATAATAGCCTCCATAATACCACGCTTCTGCACTGGCGACATGAGTGTTGGGCACATAATTGCCATTTCCATCCAACATCACGCCATCTCCAATAATGCCATCTTCGTGCCCGGCTACACTGTGAGCGAGTAAACCACTTTCTGCACCAATGGCATTGGTATAGGAATAAATGTAACCACCATGTCGAATGTTAAATAAGGCATAAAAGCTCAAGCCTTTGTAGGAAATGGTGGAGGTGAGTCCCATCAACCAATCAGGGTTGTAATTGCCAATTTTCCTACGCTCAGTATCTAATTCCGGCAGGCCATTACTTCCATAAATAATTTCTCCTTCAGGAGATCGGGCAAATACATTACCATAAATATCTCCAAGCTGACCACCAACTCTTGCTTCTACGGTAGCATCGCCAGGGCCTTGGGCAACAATAAAGGTTTCTAGGTCACCGTAAAGCGCATTGACGACACTTGTGTTTGTAGTAAAGTTCATGCCCAAGTTCCATTCAAACCCCGCTTTTTGAATTGGGGTACCATTTAAAGCCAATTCAAGACCTGTCGTTTCAATTTCACCAGCATTAACCACGATGGAGTTAAAACCAGAAGCCTGCGAAATATCAGCAGAGATGATTTGATCGCGGCTGAGGCTTCTGAAAATGCCCAGATCAAGAAATAAACGCTTATTGAAAAACTTAGCTTGAATACCAAATTCGGTGGAAGTCGTAGTGACGGGTTTTAGGTTGCTATTAGGCAGCTCGGAAATGTTGGTCACACTGTTGGGAAGCGCTCCGAACGCGTAGGTTCGTTGTAATTGATACGGATCGGTGTCGTTACCCACTTGAGCGATGTTTGCACGTAACTTTAAGAAATCCACTTGTGCGCCCATATCCATAACTTCTGACAGGACGAAACTCAACGAGGCAGAAGGGTAGAAATAGGAATTGTTTTGAGGTGGCAAGGTAGATGACCAATCGTTCCGTGCGGTTAAATCTAAATACAAGAACCCTTGATAGCCGATATTGGCGAATGCATATAAGCTATTTACCCGCTTTTCGGCATCAAAGCGATCTAAGGTAGGCGTTACATTGATGTTGCCCAAGGTGTAAATCCCAGGAATGGCTAGGCCTCTGCCTTCTACTAAACCTTCTTGAATGCGTTGATCCATGCGATTTCCGCCAAGAGATATTACAGTTGAAAACTTCGAGAAGGTTTTGTTGTAGGTTAATAAGAAATCAACATTTTTTTCGATAAAAGCGATGTTTTGTTCTCGGTACATGCCCGTTGGATAACGCACGGAGCTGTAAGGCCGTCTTGATGTTCTTAAATCATCAAAATTATCAATACCCATTCTGACCATTGCCGATAACTCAGGGGTGATTTGGTAATTGGCCGATACATTTCCAAATATGCGATCTTTATTAAATCCATTGAGGTTTTCATTCGTGATGAAAAATGGATTATCTCCCCAAGAGAAAAGCTGGTTTTGCTGTACATCTTTTTCAACCCAATAATCTTTCAACCAATTGAGGTCTACGTTATTGTAGTTCCACAATAAAGTGTACATGATTCCCTGATTGCCATATCCCGCAACAGGAAGGTTATCACTTCTACTGTTGATGTAGGTACCATTTAAGTTTACCCGTAACTTGTCGGTAAGCTGGTAAGAAGTACTTAAATTGATGTTGTCTCTAATTAAGTTGGTATTGGGAACAATGCCTTCGTTATAGGAATTGGCATACGAAAGGCGATAGTTGAATTGACCAGTTGATCCTGATAGCGAGAGTTGGTTGTTGGTGGCAATTCCTGTTTGGAAGAAATCATTAAAATCAAAGCGTTGAACAAAGGGAAGTTGCTCGCCATTGCCAAAATTAGGACTGCCATCTTGGGGAATGATGAGCGTTGGATCGAATGCAGGGCCAAAGTTTGTTCCAAAATCAGCGAAATAATTTCCGCCCCAGCCGCCTCCATAGGTCGTTTGGATTTCAGGCAATACCAAAGGGCGACTCAAACTCGTGGCAGACGTAAAACGAATGCCTAAGCCTTCTTGTTGCTTTCCTGATTTCGTAGTAATTAAAATCACCCCATTTCCCCCACGAGAGCCGTATAAAGCCGAGGCTGCCGCACCTTTCAATACATTGATGGATTCAATATCTTCGGCATTAATATCTAAAGCAGCATTTCCATAATCAGTAGGCATATCCGATTGATTGGTACTACTTCCTCCAACGCCGTAGGTATCGTTATTGACAGGCGTACCATCAATGACAATAAGTGGCGAATTGTCATTGATATTCAATGATTTTTCTCCACGAACTACAATTCTTGAACTACTTGCTAGTCCATTACTCGATGAATTTACCTGTAAACCTGCGACTTTTCCTTTCAGTGCGGTAAATGGATCTTGAGAACGTACTGTAGTAAGTTGTTTACTATCTACGCTTTGAGAGGCATAACCGAGTGCTTTTTCTTCTCTTTTGATACCGAGTGCTGTCACCACCAATTCTTCCAATTGAGTGGCAGAAGGAGCTAAGACAATAGAAAAATCACTTTTAGAACCATTAAATGAGATTTCTCGTGTTTCATAGCCGATGAATGAAATAATTAGTGTTCCTGAGGTGATGGGCGTTTTTAGCGTGAATTTCCCATTGATATCGGTAGTTGTTCCACCGTCTTCATTTGCAATGCGAATGGTTGCACCAATAATCGTTTCTTGAGTTCCTTTCTCCACAACTGTTCCGCTCAATACTGTTGCAGCAGTTTGAGCACGTGTGTTAGTAGGACTACCCACGGCGAACAGCGCGATTAGAAATGTAAAAGCAGCGTATTTCAGCCCTTTTCGTATCCACGAATTTCGTACTAATTCAATCATATTTGTTAGTGTTAATTTCGGAGGCAAATGTGGAGGATTCATGTAAAAATTGAATGAACAGTCAATTAATTTACTATCAACCTTCAAGCTGAAATGAATGAGGTTAATGGGCTAAAGTGAGCTTGGCATGAGGTGTAATTCAATCGACTGCTGGAGAGTGGAAAAGGTGCTTAACATCGAATTCATGATGGAGTCATGTTCAGGTAGAATTACAGTTACCACTCATTTGAGCTCAAAAAGGTTTTTTTTTGGAGGTATGGCACTTTGTGATGAGGTGATTACCGCTTTATCTCTTTTTGAATCATAGGATTAATGATTAGATTTAAGAGGAACTCATACGCTATATTGCCTCAATAAAAACAAGGTTGAAGCAAGCATGAGTACAGAATTATATTTATTGAATAGTCAATCAATTTATTTTTATATTTGATCCATCACTAAACGATTTCAAAAGCACATGGGAAGAAAGAGCCTAAAAGAGGTTAGACGACAAGAAATTGTAAAAGCATTTTACAAAACAGCCAAAAAGGAAGGGTTACATAATACCTCTATTGCTAAAATTGCCGAAGTCATGGATGTAAATCCAAGTCTGATTCTGCATTATTTTAAAGATAAAAATGACTTGATTTTAGCTTTAATCGACTACATCCTCGATCGTTATCAAAAAATCTATGTCATCGCTAAAAAAGAGAAACCCATTGATGAGTTAAAAGGAGTGATTGACAACCTGTTTTCAAGAAAATGGAATTCACTCATTAGTGATGATGTCTATTACAACTGCTATACACTCATATTCAGAAATCAAGAAATTCGGCGAAAATATAAGGCGCTTCATGATGAGTTGCGGGCATCTTTAGAAAAACGATTGACAGATTGCATGGAAGAAGGGGAAATCTACATTGAGAATCCCAACCTTACAGCCAGTTTAATTTATACTTTCTTGGAAGGGGCTTATTATTATTTGTGTATGGAAAAAGATCGGACAAAGCAAGCATTGGCCATGGAGCAGTATAAAGCGCATATTTACCAAATGTTGGGCTTAGCGTTACCTGCCGTTGCTGCAGCTGAAAACTAATTTAACGGATGATTCATGGGAATGTATGAGTTTATTGGCTGGGTAGGAGCGATCGCTTTTATTGTCGCCTATTTCCTACTGGTTGCGGGCAAATTATCGGCAGAAAAACCGTTTTATCATGCCTTAAATGTACTGGGAGGACTTTGTTTAGTCATTAATGCGGTTCACCTCATTGATAAACCGACCATTGTGGTAAACTTAGTATGGACTGCAATTGCCTTGGTAGCAATTATTAAGATTGTGCGGAAAAAGTAGCAATGGATGAAATGAGACTGATTTGATTATAACGTATTAAACCAGGCAAACACCGCTTTCGCATAGCGCTTACTCACAGGAAAAGTTTTATCTTTAATGTAAAGCATGTTTTTAATATACCCAGTGACCACATGCATGTTAATCACGTAACTTCGGTGTACACGAAGGAATTGGTTACTAGGGAGGCGTTCTTCAATTTTATGGAGTAACGTGGCATACATAAATTTTCCATTATTGGTATGAATGACTGTGTAATTGCTTTCGGCTTCAATCCACAAAATGTTTTTGAAGAGCACACGCTCAAAAAAATGATCTTTCTTTAAAAAAAGGCTGTCTTTGATGCGCAAGGCTTCATTGTCTTTCTTAGAGAAATGATGTCCTTCCGAAATGTCTTGTACAGGCGTGTTTTGTGCATAATTTGCCAAAGCCAGCTCAATGGATATTTTAATCTGATGATCATTAAAAGGCTTCAGCATGTAGGCATATGGATTGACGCTTTTGGCTCGCTCTACAAAGTATTTATCTGCCTGAGAAGTTAAAAAAATGACGGGTACTTGATGATGCTCATTGATGGTGCGCGCTAGCTCAATGCCATCCATCGCTCCTTGGAGAATGATATCTAGCAAACATAAATCAATGCGGTTTTCTTCTTGGAGTAGCGCCAACGCTTCTGTACCACTTGCTGCCATGCCTACTACTTTGTAGTTCATATCTTCTAATCGCATGGCAATGTCTTCTGCCACTACGATTTCGTCTTCTACCACTAAAATATGCACTTGTTCCATAATCAGTAACTTTTTTGCCTTTCTTGTTTAATGCGTATGTGCCAAGTGCTGCCTGCTTCGCCTTCCATGTATATTTTTCCGCCCAATTGTTTCACCAACGAGTGAACGAGCTTGAGCCCAAACGATGTGGTGGTTTTTAAATCAATTGGCTCCATACCGATGCCATTGTCTTTGATCATCAATTTATAATCATCCTGATCTTGGCTAAAGTGAATTTGCAAACAGGGTGAATCAACATCCTCAAAAGCATATTTAAAGGCATTGATAACCAGCTCATTAATGATTAATGCTAAAGGAATCGCCAGATCAATGTCTAATTGGATTGCTTCAATTTGGAAATCTAATTGCGTTTCTTCTGCATAAGCAGCCTGAAGACTTTTAACCAACTCAATCATGTATTCCCGAATGGGGATTTGGGTGTGATGATCTTCCTGATAGAGTTTCTGATGGATTAAAGACATGGCTTCTACCCGTAATTTCCCAGCCGTTAAAGCAGCCTTAGCGGGATGGCCTTTGAATTGCCTCGATTGCAAGTTCAAAAGGCTGGAAATCATCTGGAGGTTGTTTTTTACCCGATGATTCAACTCCTTGAGTAGCAATATTTTTTCCTGCTCTCGCTTTTCAATGAGGCGTTTTCGTTCTGCTAATTGGCGATAGCTCCACAGTAAACCAATGGCTAATACGAGCAGGATGCTCCCGCCAATGGCGAGGCCGTAGGAAATTTGCCTTTGTTGCTGTTGTTTGACTTCTAAATTAGCTATTTCTAACTCTCGTTTATCAATCTCATAGTTAGCCTTGATTTGTTCCAATTGCCGCACATTTTCTCGATTGACTAAACTATCTTGATACACTTGAAATACCTTTTGATAGGTTAAGCTCTTTTGATATTGTTTTCTACCTTCATAAAAATCAGCCAGCATTTTACTAATATCGCGAATAGGCTCTTTCAGCTGCTCTTGCTTTACCAAGTTAAAGGCTTCCAGCAATTCCTGTTCTGCTAAATTAAACTGTTGTTGTTTCGCGTAAATTTGTCCCATATCCGCCTTATAAATCGCTACCGAATAAGGGTCACCTAATGCGGTAAGTATCTCAATTGCTTCTTGCAATTCCTTTTTGGCTTCTTCCAGTTTCCCTTGACTGTGGGAAACCATGCCTAAATTACCAATGCCATAGCCTTGAATATCTGGTTTAGCCAGTTGTTGATTATGCTGGAGTGCGAGTTGAAAATACCATGCAGCACTATCCAATGTACCCGCTAGCCGATACGCTTCTCCTAAATTAATGGAGGCTAATGCAATTTGTAAGGTGTCCGCTAATTGCTGATAGATTTTAATCCCTTTATGAAAATAGGTTTTAGATTCGAGGTAATTTCCATCAATAACTTGGTGTTCTCCCAGTTGAACATACATCGCGGCGGCTTCTCTGCTTTTACCGAGTTGTTCGTAAATCTGTAAGGCTTTTAAGGTAGCGGTTAATGCCTTGGTTTTATTACCTAATAAGCGTTCATGCATGCCTACTACTTCAAAACCAAGAGCTGCTCTTGGAGTATCGTTCAGGTTTAAGGCTAAATCAACAGATTGTTGCGCATAATGAAGCCCTTCGTTAGAGTTGGGATGCCAATAGGCAAGGTGGTAAAGCACCTGAAACCGTTGGCTATCTACTAAGTTTTGCTGGGTTAATACGGCTAATAAACTATCGGTTTTTTGCTGACTCTGTGCTAAGAGTGCATGGAGTGGCAATAAACAAATAACAACATAGCGAATTAGTTTATACATGTAATGATAATTCAACACACTTTATTAAATTCTTGGAACACCTGAAGTAGTTCTAATCAACGGATCAATTTGGCAGTATCGGGTAATGCCTCCATGTATAAAATTGAAGGTGACTGCATAGCGAATGACAGCTGCCTCAGGAAGTTTTTTTTGTGTTTTAACCTTTGCTTGCCAAGTCGATTCAGTCGAATTGGTTATTTGTTGGTTGCCTATAAACTTAATTTCTAATTCAGCAATCACGCCATTAAATACCAGTGGATCTAAATCCTCAGAAAAGATATCGGTGAGAACGGCGAGGGATTCTGATTGTTGCGTATAAATCATTTTAAACAGGATGTTGGGGTTAACCCCTGCCGATTCAATTTCATGAACGGAGTGATGGACGGTAAAATGGAATACATACTCTGTTTCAGGGTGAATCTCCGTTACGGTACTTAAGCCTGTTTTCCATTCTGGTCCTTCAAATCTGCAAAATTCTATGACATCAAGGGGAGTAACGGAATAGTTTCCCCAATAGGGGGCATCTTTGCCATAAAACTCAATGAGTGCATCTAAATCCACTCGGATATTAATTGTCTTGCTCGTCATAAATTTGGTGTTTTAAATCCATTAGTTGGTATGAATTAGTTAAGGTAAGCATAATCAGGGATGAGAGTCAAGGGAAAATGGAGAAAATTGAGTGAAGGAAGGGTCAAATAGGTGTAGACCTACTTGACCCAACTCATTAAAAGTTTAGCGTTTTCATGAGCTTCAGACAAAAGTCAACCACACTGTATCCCTCATCAGGTTGGTCACTTTGCAGAAAGCCAATACCGCAATTGTCGGTTTGTAGCAAATTAGGATAGATTTGCGTATTGATTGTTTTATCTGCTAACCAACCTGTTAATGTGGGCAACATTTTAATATTTGCTTGAGCAGCTAAATCTAATATAGAAATGGAGCGTCCTGGTACATTTTGGGTGCCTTGTAGCGTGAGCTGCCAAGAAATGGACATCAAGAAATCTTGCTGATCGCTGTGCTGATATTCCTCCATTTTAGCGCGCTGGTCTTGAATCATCTGATTCACGTTGTTGGTGTTAGCGTAACTTCCATTAATTGGCAAGTTTTTATTGGTCCAGAAGCCAAACTTGGATGCTCCTGCATCTAAAGGATAATCGTCATCAATTAACACGATGATATTTCCTTTCGCAAGGAGACTTTCCATAGTTTCGCCAGCCAAATTCAATTGATCGTCATTGGCTTTGACTAACAAGTGCCCAATGTGTTTTCGGATCAAATCAAACAAGGTCGCCATTTGTGCTTTGCTCAGCATCTTACCTGTATTCCAATCTATAAAGTGGCTTAAATTTAAAATTAATAGCTCTTTGTTGTTGGAAGCATCGCTAAAAAAGGTACTCATTTGGGTAAATGCCGTAGCTAAATTTGCCCCAACAGCACCTTGTACGCCAATTACAGGAAGCTTACTCGAATGTGCAGTGTACCATCCCTGAATGATGCCCGTATCTACCCAAGCAGGGCGGATATCAAAAGAGCGGACACCTTGGGCGATCTGATTTCCAAAATCATAGCTTTGGGTTTTGGTCACGCGTTCTGTCCCGAATACCGTTCCTAGTGTATGGATGAAGGTGCCTGAATCGTGCGAAGTGGGTAAGCATACTTGCGATAGTTTTCTACTGGCAATCAAATCCCAGTTGCTGGTCATCCAGTTGGTAACATTTATTTCTCCGTGAGTCATGTTGATTTGCTTTAGGAAGTGTAACATTAGTTTGTTCCATCACCTCAATGGATGGAGTAAGGAAGGATGGGGTACTTTTTATCAAGATGTAAGTACCCCATTCAAACAGTCAAAGTGAGGAGTTATACCGACTGTTCTGTTAACTTATCAGGCGTAATTTCATCTACCGAAGATACTTCGCCAAGTACGTTGAGGATGTTCAAACTCATCTCATTGGTACTCAAAATGGATTTACAGAATACAGCTCTAGGCGGCAGGATTTGTTTATACATCACTAAACCACCTCCAAGTACAGGTACGGTTGTGCCAATCATGCTTGGGCCACCTAACCACCAGTTATTTTGCAAGCCAATGTTAGAGCCTTGACCAATCACCACGTCTTTGATCTTGTAAACGGTGCCAGCTACTTTAATCGTTAAAATACCTTTGATTGCAAAGTTTAATTCATCTGGTGTTTTATCAGAAGTGTATGAAGCGATAGCTGGCCCTCCGTCTAATTCATCCTTAAACCACTTGGCAACGGCTTTCGTTTTATGTCTGCCTGCCTTTACGGTAATGGTACCTGTTCCCTCTTTATAACTTGCTTCAACACCTTTAAACGCTTGTCCAACAGTTACACTTGCCGATTCAAGTTCGAAATCAAATTGCTCAAACGAGCCAGAACCTAAGCTCAGTTCAAATTCATTATCGTGACTTCCAGAAAGCTGGCTAACATTTTTCACTTTAAAGGTATGTGAGCCAGAAGGATCTAAGAAGAACTGATCGGCTAATGGAGTATGGTCAGCAAGTAACTCACCGCCTTTGTTATTGCTTTGGGCTTGGATGCTTTTGGAACACATGTGCCAGTTGTTGGTTGCTCCATAGTGACCTTGACCAATGCAAATTTCATACGTATCGCTATTGATGGTTAGTACACCCGCTACAGCAAAATTTAATTTGTCGGGGCTGTTACTGCCTTTTTCTGTATGAATCATGTGATCCGTATCTCCATTTACGAAGTTTTTGTAAAACTCAGCAGGCGTTTTGGAGCCGTGGCGGTTTGCTTCTACGGTAATGGTGAGCTGCTTATCCTTTTGCTTCACACTGACACCGCCCCAATCTTTTGAATTTCCAATCGAATGATCTGTCATTTGAAAATTAAAAGTTGTCAGCGCCTGTTCTGCCTGATATTCTAACACGAAGTCGTTTTTACTTTTTCCCATTTTGAAAGGTATTTTGGAATGAATAATGAAGTTGTTCACCCTTATTGCGTATAAGTACTTTTTGATTTAAGGATGTTGTAAACACTAGACTATCAAGAAGTTAAAAGGCCTTTTTCGTTACTTGATATTCCAAATGAAGCGACTTTTGGGAAGGGGAAAAAACGATCTGCGTGAGTGGATGGGTTTTCTGCGTAAAGCGATTAATTTTATGCGTTAAGTGCTTGGACCTAATTAAGCACTTAATGAATCAGGGAGAACGGGTATGTTATGTGTTGATCTTGGAAGGCATTACTCATCCTCTTCAAACAAGATCAGCTTTGCGTGTTCTCCTTTTCGGATCATGGCTTTGTGCTTGTGCGGAAAGCCTGCGGGAATATGGAGGCCGTCACCCGCATTAAATTCTAGGATTTCTCGTGCAAAATGGACAAATAACCGTCCTTCCAGTACGTAACCAAAATGTCCGCGGACACACCAATCGGTTTCGACAAATTGATCGTTAAACTCCACTAAACGCATTTTCATTTCACCAAGACGAGCAGCTTTAGACTTGCTGCCCAACTTACTATTCCACGGAAGGCGAGAAAAGTTGATCTTATATTTATTCACGAGGGTTTAAATCTAGGTCTGAAATTTGGTTTAGCTAGTAACGAGGTAAACTAGAAGTATAAACTTTAGAAAACCTCAACGTTTGAAGAATAAGTAATCGAAATTGGTCAGTTGTTTTTTGAGTGTTACTTAACTCGAAAATAAACAATTTCTGGCTGCAAAGCGATAAGTTATCAAGGTGAATTCAGATTTGGCGGCTTGAATGTCGTTTATCACAAGAATAAGCTATAAACTTGCATCAATTTTTGGGAAAAGACAATTCTTTATGAGCGAGAAACTGGTCAAGCAATTTACAACAGATGATGTTGCCGAGTATTACGATAAAACGGAAATCCATTACAAGCGTGCTTGGGATTTAGAGGCGAGTATGGCCTTACATTATGGCTTTTGGCGAAAAGATACCAAGAGTTTTCGGGAGTCGTTGCAGCACATGAACGATGAAATGGCTAAAACGGCAAAAATCACTTCAGATGATTATATGCTAGATGCTGGTTGTGGAGTAGGAGGGTCTTCCATTTTTGTGGCAAAACACATTGGCGCTCGGGCAAAAGGCATTACCCTAAGTCAGCAACAAGTGGAACGCGCCTATCAAAATGCTGAAAAACATCAGGTTTCCTCACTCCTTGAGTTTGAATGTAAAGATTACACAAATACAGGTTTTGCCGATAATACCTTTGATGTAGTTTGGGGCTTAGAAAGTGTGGCTACAGCCCAACAAAAGGAAGCTTTTGCCAAAGAAGCTTTCCGAATTTTGAAACCAGGAGGCCGTTTAATCATTGGCGATTGTTTCCAACGTAAAGCGGAATTGACGGTAAAAGAACATAAGCTAATGCAAAAATGGTTGAATGCTTGGGCCATTTCTGGTTTGGAAACGGAAAAAGAGTTTACGAATATCTTGAGCCAACAAGGTTTTCAATCCATCAACTTCCGCAACATTACCGAGAATGTACGTCACTCTGCTTGGCGAATTTTTTATGGTTCTTTCTTCATGACGGTGTTATCGGGTTTATACCGATTGTATAACCCTAAAGTGAGCTACTTTGCGGATAATCATTACAAAGCATTGTTTTATCAATACATCGCATTACGAAAAAATTTGTGGGATTACTGCATCGTGTATGCCGAGAAAAAATCATGAAGTATAAATGAATACCAATACGATTAACTTCACGGCTTTTGACTTTGAAACGGCTAACCGCCATAACAGCAGCGTGTGCGCTTTAGGGATGGCAATGGTTCGAGAGGGAAAAGTGGTGGATACAAAATATTGGTTGGTCAAACCGACTCCGTCTCATTTTGATGGGATTAATATCAGTATTCACGGCATTCGGCCAGTTGATGTGCAAGATGCGCCTACCTTTGGTGAATTGTGGAGTGAATTGCAGCCTTATTTTGAAGGAACGCATCTTGTCGCTCATAATGCGGCTTTTGATATTGGGGTACTCAAAGGTACGTTAAGCGCTTATGACATTAACTTTCCCAATTGCTATTACTATTGCAGCATGTATTCGGCTAAGAAAATTCTTCCCGATTTGCCCAAGTATCGCTTGAATATGTTGGCGGCTTATTATGGCATCACGATTAACCACCACCATGCCGAGAGTGATGCCATAGCGTGCGCTCAGGTGATGATTAATTTGTGTGAGAAAATTGGAGCGCACTCTTTAGAAAACCTCTTACAAATCCAAAATTGGCGATTAGGGCAGTTAACCCAAGCGGGAGAACATACTTCTTACAGTACCGCAAAACGGATGAGTAAGAAAAGAAGGCAGTGAGTTAATCCATCATATACTCAATCACTTTCTTTTTCACATCAAAAGGCTTTAAGTCTCCTAATCCAAGTGCCTCCACAGCAGTGCTGACTAAAAATTCTTCGGGAAAATTGACAGGCATGCCGTCTTGTTGAACGTAAAATCGCCCAGCATCAAGTAATACTTTTAAAGGCAATAAACCAACTAACTCTGAACCTGTGACTTTAACTCCTCGGGCTTTTGCTGCTTTTTTAGCAGCTTCAAAAGCAACATGTACAGGTGTGGTATTAATATCAGTAATATTAGTAGAAACTTGCGCTTTGTTGTACTCTTCAATGTACCAACCAATGGCTTTGACTGATTTTAATAACCCTGGAATGCGTTCCGCTTTGCCCTGTTCATCGCGAATAATCATACCATTTTCCTTTTTCACTCGCCCTGATTCCCGAATATCAAAAGCAATGGCATTGGCTACTTTGGTGTCTGTAGTGTTGAGATTGATGTTGTATGCAATTAGAAATTCCCTTGCCCCAATTGCGGTAGCGCCAGATCTTGGGTGGAATGTAGCAGGTCCAAAATCTGGTGGATGAACTTTCAGCTTTTCAGCTAATCCTTCATACTCGCCCGAACGTACAACCGCCAAGTTTTTTCGCGCTGGAACGAGAGCAGCATGTTCATAACAGTAAACGGGATAAGCTAATTCTTCGCCCACGCGTTTGGCGAGCTGATGGGCGTATTGTACCACTTCTTCCATGCTAATGTTTGCGATGGGGACTAAAGGACAAACATCAGTACCGCCAAATCGGGGATGTACACCCGTTTGCTTGCTCATGTCAATCACTTGCTGAGCGGTTTTCATGGCTTGAAATGCAGCTTCTACAACGGCTTGGGGTTCACCAATAAAAGTAACCACCGTTCGATTGGCTGCATACCCAGGATCGACCTCTAGCAATTGCACTCCATGAACGGCTTCGATGGCAGCGGTAATCGTCTGAATGACTTCCCTATTTTGACCCTCAGAGAAGTTGGGCACGCATTCGATGAGTTTCTTCATAACTTTTTATTGTTGACGTGAGTGCTCTAAGCATTACCAATTAAATGAAGTTCCTAAGCCAATCCACTGCAACGGATCGGGGTCAATATAGGTCAAATATGGTTGATGACCGTTAAAATATTCAACTAAAAATCGAATGGTTTGCTTGTCTTTTTTGCCCAATTCAACGCCAAAAGCCGCTTTTATTTGTGGACGAAAATCAAAGTATTGAAATGATTTTACATCAGCGCCTGTAATGTATCGCACAAAGTTGGTTTTAGGAATGTGGTAATAGAGTCCTGCCTGCATGCTAAAACCATCAAAATCTACATTTTGAAAGGGAATCACTCCAGCTCCTGCGTAATAGCGAAGTCGCTCTTTTTCCCACTGAAGTGTGATGTCAAACTGATTGTAATTGTAAAGTTTCGCCGAGTCAAAAGTAGAGATGTTGTTGATGATGACAAAATCATCTCCCCAATGGGCTGAAAGGTGATACAGGCGAAAGCGGATGGCTAAGTCATCGCGGATCAGGTAAGTCAGGTTCGATGCCGCCTTGTAATCTACACCAATCATGGTACGGCCTGTTCCTAAATCATTTTTATCGAATTCGAATTGAGTAATGGCTAAAAACTCAATTCCCCATTCCCACCTGTGCTTGCCATTATTTCGGAGAAAAGACTTATATGTGCCGATGCCAAAGGGCAAAAAACTCCGTTGTGGGTTAAATACACTTCGGTTTTGACTGATGCCAGCAATGCTTCCAAACATTTGCGCCTCCAATGGATCAAGGTAAAGCGGTTTGAAGAACCTGCCTTTTGGAAGTAATTCTAATTTTGCTTTTTCTTCTTGGGCAAAAAGCACCTGCGTACAAATGAGTAAGCCCAATAGCCATACTAGCTGTTTCATATGATTATCCTAATTTCAATTCGAGGCAAATGTATGCAATCTGATTTAGATCGACTTACATCCCTGTCAGGATAATTTTACCAATATTTTTGTTGGCGGCCATGTAGCGATGTGCTTCGGCAACCTCTTCCCAATCAAAGGTTTGATCAATGACGGGTTTTAGGGAGCCATCACTGAAGCTTGGTAAACATCTTTCTCTAAATTCATCAATTAAGCGACTTTTATAGTCGATTTCTCTTGCTCGGAGTGTAGATCCCATCATTTTAATCCGTTTCATGAGTAAGCGTCCAAAATCGAACCCATCTAGCATGCGTCCTCCAAGCATGGCTAATACCACCCATCTGCCATCAAATCCGATGCTTTTGATATTCTGTTTGTAGTAGCTGGCTCCGATAAAATCAATAATGACATCTACGCCTTTGCCTTCCGTTGTCGCTTTTACACGAGCTGCAAAATCTTCTTTTTTATAATTGATGACCAAATTGGCTCCTAAAGAAAGACAATGGCTAATTTTTGCGGGAGAGCCAACTGTGGCAATGACCTTTGCCCCCAGTTTTTTAGCTAGTTGAATAGCTGCCGTACCCACACCACTTGCCCCTGCGTGAATGAGTATGGTTTCATCCTGCTGCAAATTAGCCAGCCAAACGATGGCTTGGTAAGCCGTCAGGAACACCTCGGCTATGCCAGCCGCTTCTTGAAAGCTTAAATGAGCAGGAATGGGCATGGCTAAGCGTTCGTCTAATACCACGTATTCGGCGTAACCACCTCCTGCTAATAAGGCAAAAACACGATCTCCTTTTTCCCAATCACCCACTTTCGAGCCGACTTCTTCCACAACTCCTGCAACTTCTAAGCCCATGATTTCACTTTCACCCTTTGGTGGAGGGTATAAACCTTGGCGCTGCGCTAAATCTGCCCGATTCAATGCGGTTGCTTTTACCTTTACTAAAATCTGATGGGCTTGAACACTGGGTTTAGCCACTTCACCCATATACATGACTTCTGGTCCGCCAATACCTTTACATAGAATTGCTTTCATGGTACTTGTTATTTATTCGCCAAGGATGGTGATTTTCTTTTGTACACTGCCGCGTTCCCCAATGCGAATGATTCCTGCCACCGTACTTAAAAAGGCTCCAGGGTTGTAAACTTTATCCGCTATTTTGGCGATTTGTCCATCCAAGGCGGTAATTTCTGTAGGCCACTCTTCTTGAGGCGTTTTGGCAAATGATTTGGCAACTTGCCAAGCCTGCATGCGGGCAATATTAATGCTGAAATTAATCACTTTTTCATCTTTACGACCACCCACCCAATCGAGTAATTTTAGAACAGGCCAAACCCTAGCGAGTTGATCTTCTACTTGATTCACCAAACTGGCTAGTAACGCATTAATTTTATCAAAATCTCCTTTCAGCGAGTCAATTTGGTTACCAGGGCATACCGTAGCCGAAGCTATTCCTAAATCGAGGTTAATGTGGGCATTCATTCCTAACAGTAAATGTTGCAGCACAATGGGCCAAAAACTTTTGCTCGCCTCAAAAGCAATGCGCCACGATTCCGTTAGTTCATCATTATTTTGGTAATGGTGAAAGGCTTGGATGTATCGATTGGCGAAAATGACATCCAACTTTTCCATCCGCGGCCCATCATCGAAATGATTTTCGGCAATTTTCTGCTTTACCAGAATGGTTACTCTTCGATACAGGGCAGGAAAATAACCCAAGGTACTGCTTTGCGCATTGGCCCAATTAATAATTTCAGTGAGCTGATCAATAACTTCATCAATGGTGCTAGCTTCTTGCATAAGATTGGTGTGTTCTTTTAGGCAATATATAAAGACATCAGAAATAAAAGAACTATAAATGCGAATCAAGAGTTTAAACCCAAGTAAACTCATAATAGTGGTGGAGGCTTTACCAAAAACATAAACATTGCACTCTTTTGTTGATCTTATTTTGGCAGCACCTTGAATAGTTACTTTTTCAATTCCATATAAGCGCCTATAGGCTTCATGAAATTGCTTTTCCCATGTTGATCAACGAGCAATCTACACTTGATTCGCATTATTAATGAAATGTAAAAGTCGAAACTATAACTTCACGCCCATCAACAAAATATCGTCACGTTGTTGTACCCCTTTCATAAACTGATCTAACGTCTCATCTAAAACCTTTTTTTGTTCAGGGAGTGGCAAGTGGCAGTTTGCAATTAAAATGTCTTGTATTCTCTTGTTACCAAACTTTTTTCGAGATGTGTCATTCTGATCAGCAAAGCCATCAGAGCTTAAGTATAGGATATTACCTTTGGGCAAGTACAGCTCTTTAGTTGTAATTTTTCTGTCATCTTTATAGTCAATACCTATAGATACATTGCTTCCTTTTACTCTTTGCATCTCTTTATTAGCATCTATGTACAGTAAGGGACGTTTGGCACCAGCGAATAGCACTTTTGTCAACCCTTCTTCTTTGTTGGTGTACTCAATGGTAACCATTGCGACATCCATTCCATTTTGATCTCCTGTTTTATCCTGTTTAAGTGCATTTCGCAATTCAAACCTTAGTTTTTCCAAAATCTCCCCAGGGTCTGTGATTTGTTTGGCTTTAATAATTTCGTTCAGTAAAGCATAACCAATCAGACTCATAAAAGCACCTGGTACTCCGTGTCCTGTACAGTCAATGGCAGCGACAGTTATTTTATTTTCTATTTTTTCCATCAAATAGAAATCTCCAGAAACCACATCACGGGGGCGAAACAAGACAAAGTATTCGGTGAGTTCTTCTTGCATACGTTGTTCAAAAGGCAAGATTGCTTCCTGAATAGTTTGTGCTGATTTTATACTTTGCTTGATGTGGTGATTTTGGATAGTCAGTGTCTTGTTTTGAGCTTCTATAGCATCACGTTGTGCCATAATCTCTTCACTTTGTTGCTGTAATTCCTCATTTTGAGCAACTATTTCTCCTTTTTGGGTTTGCAGAACAGTGTTTTTCTCAGCAATTTCCTTGGTACGCTCCTCTACTTTGTGTTCCAACACACGTTTTTGTCGCCTTATGGTGGTAGTGCGGTATTGGTAAAACCCAAACGCTGCTAATACGATTAATGAAATCCAGCTTACTCTAAACCACCATGTTTGCCACCAAGCAGGCAGTATAATGAGTTCTATTGCCAGCCCCTCTGTATTCCAAATCTCATCATGATTACTTCCCTGTACTTTAAATGTGTAAGTGCCATGTGGAATACCCGTGTAAGTCACAAAGTTTCGATTACCCAAATTACGCCAGTCTTTATCGTATCCTTCCATCTTTACCTTGTATTGGTTGTCTTCTGAGCTTGCATAACTTAGCGCGGCAAATTCAAAGGAGAAAACGATGGCTTGCTCATAAGTTAATACTATTTTTTTGACCTTATTGACACTACCTATAAAGGGTAAAGACTGAATGTTTTGTTCTGCTTGAAGGAGTTCAATGGATTTGTTGGCTAATTGAAAATCTGTTAAAACAATAGGAGGGAGGTAAGTATTATCTTTGACCTTATCAGGATAGAAGTGGGTGATGCCATTAGAGCCTCCAAAAAACAACTCTCCTGTTTCCGTATTTTTGTAATGACTGCCCTGACTGAAATCATCACTTTGCAAGCCATCCATTTCAGTGTAGTTTTTGAAGGTTTCGGTCTTGGGGTTAAACTGAGATAAACCTTTGTTGGTACTTATCCATAGGTTTCCCTGTCCGTCTTCTTCCATCGTATAGATGCTGCCAGGGAGTCCATCTTTTTGTTCATAATAGCGAATCTGAAAGCTACCATCTTTCATAAAAGTTACCTTACCCAAGCCATTGCCATAAGTACCAATCCACAATTGCCCCGAACGCGTCTTTAGGATGTGCATAATCGTAGAACCTTTTATGCCCGAGTTTTTATCCTCTGACGTATATGTTCGATATTGTTTTTCCTCGTTTTTTTCGTTGGGGTCAAATACTCCTAAAAATGAACCTTGACTCATCCATAATCTCCCCTGATTATCCTCACATATCGTCCGAATCCGTTGATTTTTATCAAGCTTTAGCACCTTTTTAAAAGTTCCCGTTTTTCGGTTGAGTTTGTAAAGCCCATGCCAGCCCGATGCTACCCAAAAGTTACCACTGGAATCTTCAAATATGGCACTAATCCAATATCCTATAGAATGTTTGTTCTCAATGTAGTATCTTCGGAACTTTCCTGTTTCTATATCAAATTTATTAAGCCCATCAATGGAACCTGCCCATATGTCTCCTTGCTTGTCTTCGTAAAGCCGATAAATTTTGTCATTGCTAATGCTCTGTGGATCAGATGCATTGTGTGTATGCATCATGGTTTTTCCCGTTTTTCGATTTACCTGAAATAGTCCCTTTCCGTTAGTAAGCATGAGTAGTATGTCTTTTTTTGCATACATTTTCCATACATTATCACTACGTTGTGAGACAGCGTCGAAACCCGAGGGGTGCATAAAACCAAACTTATAGCTTTTACTATCTATCTGATACAGTCCTCCACCAGATGTTCCCAACCATAACACTCCAGAGCGATCTTCATAAAGCGCATATGCACCACTTATTTTTACCTCGGGATGCAAAAATTCTTTAAATGTTTTATTCTCTTCATCATACCAAAGCAGTTTATGCGAAGTCCCCACCCATAACACCCCATTCTGATCTTCAAGAATACTCCAGATTTTAGCAATTACTCCAACCTTATCCTCATGTACCTCGCCTGTTTTTCGGTTGAGTAATGCCATGTGTCCCTGATGATCACCTACCCAAAAACGTCCTTTACTATCTTCATAAATTTGAGTGAGGTCCGTTAATGTAAAGCTTTCAGATTTGTAGCGTGTAAAATTGAGCTTACCTGCTTCATGAGTCTTTGTATTTGCATAGTAAAGCCCCTTTTGGGTAGCAACCCACAATACCCCTTGCCGATCTTTGTAGATACTATTTATAGTATGTTTAGGCAAATAATAATGGTAACCAACAGCATCAGCGGATGTGAGGGGAGTAACCAGGCAATTAAGACCATTTCCAGTACCAATCCATAAAGCTTCCGCGTCATCCTGATAGATACAGCTAACGAAACCATTACTTAACTGTGGGTATATTTGATTAGGAGGTGGAGAGGTAACATCCTTTTTTTGCCCTTTGGCAATACTACCAAAAGGAGCTATTTTACCAGTTTTTATATCAACCTTGTTCAAACCGTTACTTGTACCCACCCAAATATCGCCATCTTTGGTTTGGTAGATCGTATTTACATGATCATTGCTCAAGCTCATCGAATCAGTTTCTTCGTGAGTATAAGCTTTAAAATTGACACCATCATAACGGTTCAGTCCTCCAAGTGTAGCAAGCCAAATAAAACCTTGCTTGTCTTGCATAATACACCTTAAAACCCCTTGCGAAAGCCCCTCTTTTGTGGTAAGGTGCTTTATTTTAAGTCGAGTCTGAATTTGCGGAGGTATGCTGTAGGTTTGTCCATAAACTGTAGTAAAAGAGCATAATAAGAAACCAATAAGTAAGTATGAAAAGAATGATTCACTTAGTTTTTGTTTAAATCCTGTTTGATTGCCCATATAATAAATGATTACATCTTAGCTGTATTGTATACCTTTAGTAATGGAATACCTGATTGCGTTATATCACCACATAAGGAATGGTGATTTTTGCTTAAAATAACTTTATTAGAGTTAACTAAAAGATGTTAGAATAATTAGAGCCTGTTTGGAAATATGTTCTTGATTTTTTTAGACGGCTTTTTCCTCCTGTTTTCGTTACGTAAAAACGGTGTTTAGCACCTCAACTGCTGGAAAACTTCACGCTAAAAAACTTCACGACTAATTTCAAAACAACCTCTTAGAGATTGTTTGAACTGAAAGAAAAAATTTAAACAGTCTCTTAGGATATACAACGACTGATTAATATAGCATTTTTTTTGAATAGATTACCATTATTTCTATCGTTAAATGAGCTAGTTTTTTCATCAACTTTTTACAGGTGCTATCATTAGGTTTTCCAATTTGGCACTGTTTGCCACAACAATGGCAATAAAAACTCTGCTTGCCTGTCGCTTTAATCCCATTTTTCTTTACCTTTCCACTGTGACAGTGAGGACAATATACTTTTACTTGAACGTAGGACATTCATGTAAATTCGTTCTTTACTGTCCTTTTCATAATAGCATACATCATATATTCTGGAACACTACCTAATATCTAAATAAAGCTTAAGTAGCTCAAACAGGCACGTTGAGTTTTTTTAGTGCCTTTGCCTCTAATCAGTATTTATCACCATTGATTTAAGTAATATGGATATTCTTTCAGAAAAAGAGATTTTAGAAAATATTTATGGAGACTTCTCTCATCTAGAAAAGCTGGTTATGACAGTAAGTACCGTTAGAAGTGCTTCGACTGCAATTCTAAGATTATTTGCTGAGTCTGAATTCAAGTGCTATAGCCAGCCGATTAAATCGATCTTTAGGCAATTACAATTACACAAAGAAGGTGTGGGAGAGTCAACTTCTTGGTTTATTTCAAATAATATTCAATCACTTTTTATCAAAGAGACTCTAGGACCATTTAATATTTATGAGGCTACACTAAACCCTATAAATATAATTCAATCTATTATTAGACGAACTGAAAGTGTTCGGGTAAAACCGGCAATAGTTTTTTTATTCAGATCTCCTATTGCTGGTTTATATTCTTGTTTAAATACATATGATAAATTTATGAAGGTTACTGATCCTAGTAGATATTGGTATCATAAAATAAGCCAAGAAGAGGTAGTTATGAATTACATATATGCCTATCGTCATACATACTTTCTGTATAATAAGTACTTATACTCGGATATTTATGATGTCAGTAAGGTTATTTTGACTGATAGTGAGTCTACTAAAGAAGCTATCCAGACTGTTTTTGAAGACTTAAATCTAAAACCTGGCTTTGATAACTGGTCCGATGAATCCATTCTAGACTTTGGGGAAGAAAGGCAAATTGTGATATCTAAAGATCATATTACTCAAAAAAAGGCAGGCATACTTGATGCAGTTAATTCTTCTAATAGCTTTTTATACCCTAATCGGGATTTACCCCCATTAGAATCTAAATATATAATGAAGTTGGAGAGTTATGGCATCAATAGTATTTATGATGTATTAATACAAGGTGATTAGTTGGTTTGGTAAATGATCTAAAGTATCTCGACAATAAGTATGTCTTAGTTTCTGCTCGTAATAGAATTGACTGAAGCAGACTGAGACAGATTTGATAGCCTTCCTATATGACAAAATCCAAGTATACCGCTTCTTTTTTATTAAAAACAAAAATTATAGTAAACTAAAGTTAGTATTCCCGAATATACTTCATTATCTTTGCGCTCCGTTTTGATGAACGGTATATTATAACAATTGTAATTTTTTTCATTTAATTCTTTGCCAGATAGCACTATGGTAAAGACGTAATCAGTGCTAATTTTAATTCGTATGACAAATCAAGTAGAATCAGCTGGTGATTTCAATTGGGACGAGGTTGCTGGTGCTGACAATGGCTTTGGAGCTGAGTATTCTCAAGCTCAAAAAGATGAATTATTGGCTTTATACGGTGATACCGTTGGTCAATTAAACGAGCGTGAGGTCATCAAAGGGGTAGTAGTGAGCATGACTGACCGTGAAGTGGTAGTAAACATTGGCTTTAAATCTGACGGATTGGTTGCTCGCAATGAATTCCGTGATGTTGAAGACTTCAAAGTAGGTTCTGAGGTAGAGGTTTACGTAGAGAAGCAAGAAGATGCGAACGGTCAACTGATCCTTTCTAGAAGAAAAGCGAAAATCGTTAAGGCTTGGGAAAATATCCAAGGTGCATTTGACAACGATTCTGTAATTGAAGGTGTTGTAAAACGTAGAACTAAAGGTGGTTTGATCGTTGACATTTTCAGCATTGAGGCGTTCTTACCTGGTTCACAAATTGACGTGAAGCCTATTCGCGATTTCGATGTGTTTGTTGGTAAGAAGATGGAACTGAAAGTGGTAAAAATCAACTACGCAAACGACAACGTAGTTGTATCACATAAAGTATTGATCGAGAAAGATCTTGAGAAACAACGTGCTGAGATCTTGAACAACCTTGAAAGAGGTCAAGTACTCGAAGGTGTAATCAAGAACATGACCAATTTCGGTGTATTTATCGACTTGGGTGGTGTTGATGGGTTATTGCACATCACTGACATCTCTTGGGGACGTATCAGTCATCCAAAAGAAATGTTGGAACTTGATCAGAAATTAAATGTGGTTGTTCTTGACTTTGACGATGCGAAAAAACGTATCTCTCTTGGCTTGAAACAATTGACTCCTCATCCTTGGGATTCATTAGACGAGTCTATTGATGTGGGCACTAAAGTGAAAGGTAAGATTGTAAACGTAGCAGATTACGGAGCATTCTTAGAAATCACTCCTGGTGTTGAAGGGCTAATCCACGTTTCTGAAATGTCTTGGTCACAGCACTTACGCAACCCTCAAGACTTCATCAAAGTAAGTGATGAGTTGGAGGCCGTTGTATTAACGATCGATCGTGACGAAAGAAAAATGTCTCTTGGTATCAAGCAGTTAACTGAAGATCCTTGGACAAAAGACGACTTGAAAGTGCGTTACGCTGAAGCTTCTAAGCACGAAGGTATCGTTCGTAACTTGACTAACTTCGGTTTATTCGTTGAGTTAGAAGAAGGTATCGATGGTTTAGTTCACGTATCTGACCTTTCTTGGACGAAGAAAATCAAGCATCCTTCTGAGTTCATCAAAGTTGGTGAAAAATTAGAAGTAGTTGTATTGGAGCTAGATGTTACTCAAAGAAGATTAGCATTAGGTCACAAACAACTTGAAGAGAACCCTTGGGAAGCTTTCGAAGACGTATTCGAAATTGGAAGTATCCACAAGTGTACTATTTTGAACAAGAATGATAAAGGTGCAGTTCTTGAGTTGCCTTACGGAATCGAAGGTTTCTGCTTAAACAAAAACTTGCACAAAGAAGATGGCTCTAAAGCTGAGGTTGGTGAGTCATTAGAATTCAAAGTAGTTGAGTTCTCTAAAGATGATAAGCGTATTGTGCTTTCTCACGTACACACGTACAAAGAAGAAAAGAAAGCAGCTAAGAAAAAGAAGCCTGCTAGTGCATCAGGTGGAGGAGCTAAAGGTGGTGACGAAAACGTAGCTACTTTAGGTGATCTTAGCGTTCTTTCGCAGTTGAAGGAAGACATGAAAAAAGGAGAAAAGTAATTTTTTACCCCTTTTATCTTTTCAATTTTTGAAAGAGTAATAGAATTGTAAAGAAGCGGTACTACTTATGTAGTATCGCTTTTGTATTTTAGACGCTTTCTTATCATCTTATTTCACGTTGAGCTGCTATATTAGCTCATGCTTCAGATTAAATTTGTTTAGAAAAGAAGTATAGTGCAAAGAAGGCAATAGGGGGATTTCATGAATATTCTATTGTTTTCCTCTAATCAATTGTGAAATTTGCATGCGTGTTTGTCGAAATAGAATCGATTTTATGGGTAAAGGAAGTACAGTAGAACAAAAAGAACGGCCATTAGATTTGAGAGAGCTGTTAAAAAAAGTTTCACCTGAGTTAGGGGAAAAGCTAAATTCAGACCTTCTACTGAAACTATTGAAAGAGCTGCTCTATATAGATAAGTTGAATGAAATCATTGAGACGAATCAACATTTACGCGGTTTTTCATTTTTAGATCGTGTTTTAGAACACTTCGAGTTTACGTATCAAGCAACAGCCCGATCTTATCAACGCATTCCTGATCAAGGTCGATTGATCGTGATTGCCAATCATCCACTTGGAGCGCTAGATGGCTTGGCACTTTTGCGTTTAATTCGTTCAGTTCGGCCAGATGTGCGCATTATTGCCAACTACATGCTCGCCCAAGTAGAAAATCTAAAACCTTTATTTCTCGCAGTGGATAACTTCTCGGATAAAGCTTCAATGACGCAATACAAAGCGATGCTAGAGGCATTAAATCGAGAAGAAGCCCTTGTGATTTTTCCCGCAGGAGAAGTATCGCGAATACAACCAACAGGGATTCAAGATGGAAAATGGAAAACGGGCTTTTTGAAGCTAGCGAAAAAAACGAAGACTCCGATTTTACCCGTATACATTGATGCCAATAACTCAGCCTTATTTTACTTATTATCAGCGCTTTATAAGCCTATAGGAACAACCTTGCTGGTACACGAGATGTTCAAACAACAAAATAAAGAAATCTCGATTAAAGTGGGAAAACCTGTTTCTTGGGACGAATACGGCACGGCAGCTACAGATGATGATGAGCTTGCGAAACTTTTTAAGAAACATTTGATGAATCTTGGTATAAAAAGGAAGCGCAAAAAAGAAAAGGCTCGAAAGAAACCCATATTTAAAGGCTACAACCCCGTAGCGCATTCCATTGATCGAAAGGAACTCAAAAAAGAACTATACACAGCAAAACTACTAGGGGCAACAAAAGATGGAAAGCGTATTTTCCTGTATGATTACAAGGATGACTCGCCCGTAATCAACGAACTGGCCCGATTGCGTGAGCTGACTTTCCGCAGTGTGGAAGAGGGAACAGGTACACCAATGGACTTTGATGTGTACGATACCTATTATCACCACATTGTACTCTGGGACGATAATGATTTGGAAATTGTAGGATCGTATCGCATCGGAAATTGTGCCGATATTATTCAAGCTAAAGGGATTGCAGGGCTATATACTTCGGATTTTTACGATTTTTCAAAAGAATTTGAAGCACAACTCCCACACAGCATTGAATTGGGACGAAGCTTTATTCAGCCTCGTTATTGGGGGCGGCAAGGATTAGACTACCTCTGGTATGGCATAGGATCATACATCTACAATCATCCAGAAATTAAATACATGTTTGGACTCGTCAGTTTAAGTAATGCCTATTCTGATCAAGCTAAAAATCTGATTATTGGCTTTTACGAAAAACAATTTGGAGGCGGACAGCAACTTGCTACGGCAAAAAAACCTTTTAAATTAAAGAAAGATGCTCAAGCTTTTGCCAATGAAGAGTTTTCAGGCAGTTACAAAAGCAGCTTCAAAAAGCTGAAAGTAGAATTAAATAAACTTGGTGTTACCGTTCCTTCACTCTATAAATACTACCCAGAATTGTGCGATGATAAGGGTTGTCAATTCATTGGCTTCTCACTTGATCCAGATTTTAATAACTGTATTGATAGCTTTATTCAAGTAGATGTCTCAAAAATTACCGAAAAGAAACGCAAACGGTATATTGATTCCCACAAAGACAAATTAGAACAAAAAGGATAGAAATCATCACCCTAAACGACTTTAGTAAACGCCATTATGAGCAATAAAGAAATCATCAAACAACTTAAACTTGCTGCTTCACTATTGGAACTGAATGGAGCCAATCCATTTAAAGTAAGAGCGTACACAAGCACTGTTTTCCAATTGGAGCGCCTAGATGAACAGTTAGAAGGTAAATCGGTGGAAGAAATGATTGCCTTAAGCATTTCGAAAGGGATTGCCCCTAAGATTAGTGCGCTGATTGCACAAGGCGGGTATGATGAGTTGGATGATTTAATTGCCCAAACCCCAAATGGCGTAGTGCAAATGCTGGATATTAAAGGGATCGGTGTTAAAAAAATCAAGACCATCTGGCAAGAACTAGGCATTGATACCTTAGATAAATTGCTGGCTGCATGTCAAGCGAAAGAGGTCTCGAAATTAAAAGGGTTTGGTGCTAAAACAGAGCAGCTGATTATTGAGCAAATTGAATACATGCGAGCCAACTCAGGTAAGCTGCTATATTCCAAAGCGGAACCATTGGCGGCAACTTTAGCACAACACCTCAAAGAAAATTTACCAAGCTGTGACGTTTCCATCTCTGGGCAAGTGCGCAGAAGAATGGAAATCATTGATGTGATTCAATTGGTAGTAGGCACGGATGAATTTGATCAAGTTCGAGGTGTGTTAGACGATATTTCTGATTTGAGTGCTAATGCGCGTAAATCAGGGCCATTTGTGTGGAGAGGGGTAATTGTTGAGCATAATATGGATGTAGAGGTATTATTTACTCCCAAGGAACGCTTTCATAATACCTTATTTTTGAATTCTGCAGCACCTCAGCACTTGGCAGCGATGGCTGGCGAACGTAAAATCAAACAAATTGCCAATGCCCAATCGTTTAGTTCAGAGGAGGCGATTTATGAAGCATTAGAAATGGATTTTATCCAACCTGAAATGCGTGAAGGCGATTTTGAGTTGAAACTTGCCAGAGAGAAAAATCTACCTCAGTTGGTGGAAATGGAGGATTTGAAAGGAGCTTTGCACAATCATTCTACCTACAGTGATGGGCGACACAGTTTAGCACAAATGGCACAAAAGTGCATCGAATTGGGGTATGAGTATTTGGGTATTTCAGATCACTCTCAAACAGCATTTTATGCCAATGGGCTTACAGAAGAACGTATTTTAGAACAGCATGCTGAAATTGATCAGCTCAATGAAAAATTAGCTCCGTTTAAAATATTTAAAGGCATTGAATCGGATATCTTGAGCGATGGTAGCCTAGATTATCCTGAAGATATTTTAAAGCGCTTTGACTTTATTGTTTCCTCGATTCATGGGAACTTAAAGATGGATAAAGAAAAAGCAACTACCCGCCTCTTAAAAGCAATCGAAAACCCATATACCACCATTTTGGGGCATCCAACAGGAAGGTTATTGTTAAAACGTGAAGGATATCCGATTGATCACAAAGCTGTAATTGATGCCTGTGCCAAACACGGCGTGAGTATTGAAATTAATGCCAACCCCATGAGGCTCGATTTAGATTGGCGCTGGGTACGTTACGCCTTAGATCAGGGCATTATGATTGCCATCAATCCAGATGCGCACGATAAAGAACACTATACGTTTATGAAATATGGCCTCTTAGTAGGGCGAAAAGCGGGTTTAACCAAAGAAATGACCCTAAATGCCCTCTCCAAAGAAGCATTAGAAGCTTACTTTGCGCAGCGCAAACAAGGAGAATAAACCGTTGACCTCATCGTAAGCTCATGGTCTAATTAGATGGAACATGAGCTTATTTTTGTGGACTAAACATGCCCCATCAACACCTTTTCGCTGAATCCCGATTTATAATTATCGCCAATAGGTAGAAATTTTTCTCCCACTTTTACACGATTTCCGCGAACGGCCGAAATTTGTGGAATGGAAACCATAAACGAGCGATGAATGCGGACAAAACCTTTATTGTGGAGGGTTTCTTCCATCGATTTCATGCTTTTTAGGGTGAGGTTGGGTTTGGTAGAAGTGGTAGTAAATATTTTGAGGTAATCTTTAAACCCTTCCACATATAAGATGTTGTTGAGATTGAGCTTCACTAATTGATGTTCAGATTTAATGAAGATGTAATC
>JBMYQA010000016.1:0-35508 GCA_049600855.1 Flammeovirgaceae bacterium
CACAAGCGCAGGGACCACCACGTGCGCGAACAAAGCTGGCTCTCGCGGCCACTATGAGGTCGCTAACCCTAACCCTAACCCTAAACCTGACCCCAACCCCAAATGGAGGTGGATGCGCAAAGTTTTGCAGACTGGTGGGTTCCGTTCATATTTTATATTGACGAAATTGATACGCCCTGCAGCTGGAACACCATAAGACAATGGAAAATGGAGCGATTGTTTTGTTTGTTTCTATTTATTTTCACAGTACCATTTTCGGCTTTCCCACAAGGAGTTACTGGGGCGCTTACTATCAATAAAGGGGCACGATCTACCAATAATCAAGATAAAAAAGTTTTTTTAACCATTGCTGCACGTGGAGCCAAATACATGATGTTAAGCAATAATGGTAGTTTTATTGGTGCAAAGTGGGAACCCTATACAACCAGTAAACCATATTGGAAACTCGCTGGAGAAGATGGGCGAAAAACAGTATATGCCCAATTTAAAGATGCAAGAGGCAATTTATCTGAAGTTGTTTCTGCCCAAATTATCTTAGACCGAATTCCTCCGATAGAACCCAGTATCGTAATCAACTCTGGCAGAAAGTACACCAATCGTAAAGATCGTTTAGTTCGCCTTGAATTGGAAGCAAAAGATGCTTTTCAAATGAGAGTAAGTAATCGAATTGATTTTCTGGGCGCTGGTTGGATACCCTATCGAAAAAAAATCCCAGCATGGCGTTTAACAGCACGAACAGGTTACAAAGAAGTGTTTGTTCAATACCGAGATCGTGCAGGTAATGTTACAGAGGTTCAAAAAGCATCGGTTACCCTAGATTACATTCCACCAACACAATGTAAACTGGAAATTGAAAATGGCGCAATTTATACCAACAGCCGTTTGGTTACTTTACAGCTAAATGCTAAAGGGGCCACTGAAATGATTTTTAAAGGCGGAAATGGCTGGCGTGAATATAAATCGGTTGTTTCTTGGGAATTAACAGAAGGCGATGGTGAAAAAGAAGTGGCTGCAAAATTTAGAGATGAGGTAGGCAACCAATCTGTTATTGTGCGTGATCGCATTATTTTAGATACCCAAGCCCCACAAAATGGAATGCTTGTAATTAATGAACAGGATCGTTTTACAAAAGAACCCGACAATCTTCACCTGAAAATCTTTGCAACTGGAGCGAACGAAATGTTGATTGCTAATAATCAGAATTTTGAAGGGGCGCGTTGGCGGCCTTTTAGCACTGCTGTAACCAGTTGGGAGGTAAGTGAAATAGATGGTGAAAAAAATGTATACATTAAGTTTAGAGATAAAGCAGGAAATGAATCAGAAGTGATTTCAGATCAAATTACCTTAGATCGAACAGAACCTACTAATGGAAAAATAGATATAGATGCCCCAGGTATTGTGTACGATAGTTTGGCGCGTGCAAAGGTGATTAAAAATGAAGCCAAGGTTGTAAATCTTAAAATCTCAGCTGAAGGCGCAGACTATATGATGATTAGCAACTCGCACACATTTTATGGAGCTACTTGGTCAAGATATAAAGAAACCTATGAAAATTGGGAGCTTGATGGTGATAATGATGGTACCCGAGCGGTGTTTATTAAATTTAGAGATAAAGCAGGTAATGTAACCTTAGAGACTTCAGACAAGGTAATTGTTGATACTCAGGCTCCTGTAGATTGTAAAGTTTCACTCAAAAGTGGTGATCCTTCTTTGCAGAATGCCTATTGTATTGATCCTGAAGGTAAACTAGAATTGCGTTTGTTTGCCAGAGGAGCTTATCAGATGATGATTAGTAATCGTCCTGACTTTAAAGGCTCAAATTGGGAGGCTTATGCGACAGAACGGGCTTGGCAATTAGAAGGGGAAGATGGGCCCAAAACGGTTTATGTGAAGTACCAAGATTTTGTAGGAAATGTTTCGAAGATCGTCTCTGATAGTATTGAGTTAGATCGAGTGGCTCCAACAGATTGCTCCATTGTATTGAATAAAGGGGCTAAGGCTACCAATAATTATGATAAAGTGGTGCTGACTAAAGTAAAAGCCACTGATGCTGTAAAAATGCAAGTGAGTAATACCGAAGATTTTAGAGGTGCGCGATGGTTGGGGTATTCAGCACTTAATTTTGATTGGAAACTCGCAGGGAATGATGGGATGAAGGTCGTTTATGTTCGCTTTCAAGATGAAGCTGGCAATATCTCTAAATCATACATGGATAGTATTGAGTTAGATCGAAAACCTCCAATTGAAGGCTCTGTGTTAATTGATGGCGGAAGCTTGATTACAAACAATACGAATAAAAAAGTAAACTTAAATATCCATGCAGAAGATGTGATGGAAATGCGCATTAGTAATAATTATTTCTTTGAGGGGGCGGAATGGGAACCATACAGTGAAAACAAAGATTGGTTATTGGTAGGGCCTGATGGATTGAAAACGGTATTTGTTCAATTTAGAGATGAATTGGGCAACGTCTCACGAATTGCTCAGGATAAGATTGGTATTGACCGTAAAGCTCCTGAAGGTGGACAAATTACCATTAATCGTGGGGAACCTTATTGTACAGATATTAATAAAATCGTTTCGCTTCGAATGTCTGTTAGGGATGCAACAGAGATGATTATTTCCAATGACCCTTATTTTAAAGATGTAAATTGGCAGAAATACGAGCCTTTTATTGAAAAGTGGACCTTAGAAGGAGATGATGGTGATAAAAAGGTTTATGCCAAGTTTAAAGACAAAGCTGGAAATGAAACTGAACCTGTATCAGCTAGCGTGAAGCTGGATCGACAAGAACCTGTGGGAGAGAAAATTGTGATTAATGCTGGTGCAGAATACACCAATAACCTTCAGCAGCGTGTACTATTAGAAATTGAAGCAGAAGGTGCTAAAGATATGATGATTGCCCACGATAAGTTTTTTAGATCACCAGCACGTTGGGAACCTTACAAGGTGCAACGTGATTGGACATTGCGTGGTAAAGATGGGATCAAACAGGTGTGGGTAAAATTCCGAGATGAGGCAGGAAATGAATCTACTCCAGCAAAAGATGATATTCGATTAGATACAGAACCGCCAAAACCTAGAAGTTTTACGATTAATAGCAAACAGAACAGTACGGATAATCGGGTAGTGACCCTAAATATCAAAGCCTTACAAGCACATCAGATGATGATTTCTGATAACGGTCGTTTTACAGATGCCACTTGGGAAGCTTATGCTGAATCTAAAACTTGGACCTTATCAGGAGAACCAGGTTTAAAGCGACTCTTTATCAAATTTAAAGATGATGCAGAAAATGTTTCCAGCCATATTTTTGCCGATATTGTATTGGTGGGAGCAGAATAACCAAGGCAACGATCTCATTAATGGAAGCCTCTTTTAAACAAAAGAGGCTTTTTTATAACCTGTACCTCTCCTTTCATGGAGTTTACCTTCATTCATTGTCTGGTCTTGTCTATATTTGCAGTGGAGTGATTCGTTCTGATTTCATTTATGATGAACGCATCGCTTCGTACGCACAAATTTCCAATCCAAACCTGAATATAGTTTCATATCATGGCATTTAACTTTTTCAAGAACAAAAAGAAAAAAGAAGAACCTGCTTACGATCCTACGGATATTAAAGTAACAGACATTAGAAAAGGGTTCATTTTTGATTACAATGGAAAAACGTGGGAAGTAGAGGAAGAATACGAATACGATTGGGGGAATAACGATTTTACTTACGAGTTTAAAGTGGTTGCGCCTGATGAAACGAGCTTTCTTTACATAGAACAAGATGATGAGTTGGAATGCATCATGTCTAAAAAAATCGCTTTTGGTCGATTAGGAGAAAAAGTTGAATCAAAAATCAAAAAGAAAGGAAAGCCGCCTAAGGAAATTGAATATGAAGATACGACCTTTTATCGTGATGAAGAAAGTAAGGGGTACTTCAGAAACCTTGATAGTACAAACTGGTCTGAAATGATTTCTTGGACGTATTATGATGAGTCTGAAAGACTCGTATTAACTATTGAGCAGTGGGATGACGATAAATTTGACGCTGCTGTAGGCATCGTTGTAAATGAATATGCTTTTAGTAATATTCTGCCAGTTTGACACATTTCATAACACGGAACGAAATTCGATAGTTATGATAGTAATACCTGTTAATATTACCTTTTAGGCCTTGGGAGCGAATTACTGCTCAAAGCCACATTTATTTATCAAGAAATAAAACTATGATACGTAACACTTTTTTATTTTTATTGACCGCATGTATGTTATTTGCTTGTGGCTCTTCAAAGGAATATGTTCAATCTCCTGTAGATAAAATGATTAAGGAGATGGATAAGGAAAAGGATTTTACCATTATTCTGTATGATATGGATACAGAAGGATCGTGGTCTCCTACTTATAAGCATCGTTATAAAGTCATCACGAATAAGCAAGTAAATGACTCTACCAGCGAGCCTCAATCGAGGTTAACAGAGTGGCAAGAGGTAGATGAAAACTTCTTCGATATTCATGTAAATGATATGGGAATGGAAATTGCTTCGAAGTCGGATGGTAAAGTGAGTAAACAAACAGCACCTCCAGGATACTCAAACTATGTAGGAAACTCACAATACGGTCAGTGGAAAACGGATAATAGTGGAAACTCATTTTGGGCATTTTATGGTCAATATGCATTTATGAGTAATATGATAGGCTTATTTGCCGGACCAGTATATCAGCGAGGCTACATGGATTACCGTTCCAATTACAGAGGGTCTCGACCTTATTACGGTACGTCTACTTCAAGATATGGAACTTTCTCAGCGGCTTCCAGAAAGGCAAACCCTGGCTTCCATCAAAAAGTAGCCAACAATTCCTCTTTCAAGAGCCGAGTGAATAGCAGTGTATCCAGAAGCTCTTCTGCAAAAACAACACGTGCAGGATCTCGTTACAGTTCAAGTTCTTCCCGTTCAAGATCATCTTCTGGCTTCGGAAAGTAATTGTTCGTTAAAAATATTCACGATCAGCCTCCTGTATTGGAGGCTATTTTTTTGATGTATATTCCTGAGCTTGTAGGATTAAGCATCAATAAAAATTATATCATACAATCATGTTATCAAAGTCTAATATTTTAAAGATTTCTCTTTTTGCCACAGGCTTATCAGGCATTGTGGCAGAATATCTACTATCAACATTAGCCACTTATTTTTTAGGAAACTCTGTATTTCAATGGACGATGATTCTTTCCATCATGCTCTTTTCCATGGGATTGGGCAGTCGCTTGAGTCAATACATCGAACGAAATATCTTAGAAAAGTTCATCATCATCGAATTTGTATTATCCATACTCGTGGCATTCTGTTCATTAATTGCCTATTCTGCAAAAGCATATGCCAGTTTTAACGATACACTTTCCATCTTTCCACTACCCTTTGATGGTGTCATCATCTACACCTTAAGTATTGCCATTGGTTTGTTAATTGGCCTAGAAATTCCGATGGTCACGCGCTTGAATCAGGAGTTTGAGGAGTTAAAAGTAAATATCGCCAATGTGATGGAAAAGGATTACTATGGCGGTTTGGTAGGAGGTATTTTCTTCGCCTTTATTGGTTTGCCGATCTTTGGCCTTACGTATACTCCATTCATCTTAGGAAGTATCAACTTTGTGGTCGCGATATTTCTAATTTATATTTTGAAGAAAAATATTACGCCTAGTTACAAAAGGTGGTTTATACCCATTGCGGGGATGATTTTCGTATTGATTGTGTCAGGAACCGCTTTTGCTCAACGCATCATTAATTATGGCGAACAAAAAAACTATAAAGATCGCGTCATTTATCAAGAACAAACGCCTTATCAGCGTATCGTATTAACCGAATGGAAAGAAAACTATTGGTTTTACCTCAATGGAAATTTACAACTCAGTAGTTACGATGAATGGATGTACCACGAACCATTAGTACATCCCGCACTTAAATTGGCTCAGCACCCACAGCGCGTATTGGTATTAGGTGGAGGAGATGGATGTGCCGTGCGGGAAATTCTCAAACATCCTTCTGTAGAATCCATTACCTTAGTAGACTTGGATTCCGCTGTAACTAACTTAGCCAAAAAACATCCCGCTTTTCTGAAAATGAATGAAGGAGCCTTAGAAAGTGAGAAATTAACCATCATCAATGCCGATGCCTTTAATTATTTGGAAAATAGCAATGAGTTTTTCGATGCCATGATTATCGACTTTCCTGACCCTAAAAGTATACAGTTGGGGCGACTGTACTCGCTAGAGTTTTACCGCATGTGTTACGATCATTTACGACCAAATGGGGTGATCATCGCACAAGCGGGTAGTCCTTATTACGCCACTCGAGCATTCAAATGCATTGAGAAAACGATGGGAGCAGCAGGTTTTAATACCATTCCTTTACACAATCAAATCTTATCACTTGGCGAATGGGGGTGGATTATGGGTGCGAAATCAGTGCCTAAGGAGCAACTTAAGCCCATTTTGCGAGGAATGAAGTACGACAATATTCCTACAAAATGGTTAACTAATGAAGGCATGCAACTCATTACCTCTTTTGGTAAAGACATCGTTCCCATGGATACATCCCTCATTCGAGTCAATAGAATAAATGATCCCGTATTGCCAGAATATTACCGCAAAGGGAATTGGGACTTTTTTAATTATTAAGCCTTGCAAGCGCTAACTTTGATAAAGTTTATTCGAAATTCAACGCATTATGATCTTGACAGCTATTCCTTGGTATTTAATCGCAAAATCAGTTCACATCATTGGCATTGTGAGTTGGTTTGCGGGCTTATTTTATTGGGTAAGAATCTTCATTTATCATGTAGAAGCTGAAGAACGGCCAGAGGAAGAAAAAAGTGTGTTACAAGCGCAGTTTGCCTTAATGGAGAAACGAGTATATAAAATCATTACGAATCCCGCAATGGTAATTACCCTCATTGCGGGGGTAGGCATGTTGTACCTTCGGCCTGGCTTATTGCAGTTGGGCTGGATGCATGTAAAGCTTACCTTGGTGGTGCTGCTCATTGGCTATCAACATTTTTGCGTGAGTATTATGAAGAAGCTGGAAAAGGGAACTAATAAATTAACAGGCGGACAATTGCGTGGAATTAATGAAATTGCCACCTTATTTTTAGTAGCCATTGTGGTACTTGCCGTGATGAAGAGTTTAGCCAATTTTGCCTATGTTTTTATTGCCTTAGTCATTTTGGGCGTACTCATGTTTTTAGGGATAAAAGCATATAAAAAAGTGCGATTGAAAGAAGAAGGGAAGGCTTGACATTAAAATACTGAACGGGAGAACACGCTCTTCAAGAAAATAACGTTTTGAGAAGTATGCGCACGAAGCAGAACGAAATCCAAATGACTTCTTGATGAAATCGTTTCTGAATCATTTATCGGAAGGAAAGGCATCCACCGCAATATTGTGTTTCGCAACGGTGGTTTGCCTATCCTTTTTCTTTTTTTTTGCTGCAACTCAAAGTCCCTCCTTTTATCCCTATTTTAATGATGAATTCTTGTACTTTCTTGATGCTAAAGCATTTGCTTTTGATCATCGACTAATGAGTACGGTGTTGATTGATGATCGAGAAAGTTGGATTGGTCCGTTTGGGGCACATGGCTTCAGTTATATGTTTATTTATGGAACTTGGATGAGCTTTTTCCCTAACTTACCCATTTATATCTTTCACCTGTTTTTAGTGATTTTTGCGGCAATTCTGATTGCTTGTGGAAAATTAACGAGGCGCAAGAAATGGTTAGCCATACTGTTGATTACCACTCATCCCATCTTCGCCTACTTTACATTTAGCTATATGGTGGAAACCATTCAAGGCGTGTTTGCGGTAATGGCTACGCTGCTTTTGATTCAAGTATACACCACAACGGCTAAATTCAAATGGAGCCTTTGGGGATATATTCTGATCGTATTAGCGTTGAGCCTCATTCGTGCAACATGGGTGTTTTGGTTGATTGGCTTATTGCCTTTGGCAACATCGAAACGGCAATTGGTAGGAGCGAGTTTATTACTGTTGAGTAGTGTGGGAATAAGCTTTTACGCATTTAAACTCACCCATGCCCCTTTTGAAACGGGATTTATTCCCGCTTTATTCAAACTCTTCACGCAGGGCGATTGGTTGGAAGCGATCCGTTATTTTTTTAGCCATTTAGGAAAAAATCTGTACCAATATTTCCGCTACATCTACACCCCTTACTACTTCATCATGAAATACCTGATCGTATTTGGCGGGATTTGGTTGATTTGGCAAGGAAAACGGAAACGAGATCAAGTATTAGTTGCAGGAGGGCTTATTGCATTTACCAATTGGTTGGTGGTGATGGTATGGTATGATGCGTTTGAATGGAGAGATATTCGGGTATTAGCGAGCGTGTATGGCTTAGGGATGCTTTTACTGGTATTTCGTCAGCAATTCCGTGTGGCCTACCTGTGTTTGGTGTTACACCTTGGCTTCATGCCTTTTCTTTGGCAAGATAGCTACAGCCAACACTTGGAAAGAGCAGATTTAGTCGCGCAGTTTTCAACAGATGAACAATTAAAGTCAGCCATTGCCGAACTGCAACAACAAATCACGCAAGACGAAAGTCATATCTATATCAGCGATGAATTTTTTAAGCCTGGGAATATTTTACCTACTCATTTACCTGTAGTAGGAAACGCCGCACAACGCTTGGTCTATTCCATTCAGTTTGATGAAGCGTTTATTGAAAACAGGCGAGGAAACTATTTTTTGATACTTCCTGAAATGAGGTGTAGTGCAGGGCATATCGTCATGAAAAATGAATATTTTCAACTCATACGCTTGGCTCCTTTACCTAAGGAATAAGCTTGTTCGCCTTTAAATGTGCTGCAAACTGTTTGGAAAAAGCCCTTGCGCCATCCGAGCTTAAGTGATTTCCATCTTGAAAATAAATCGGGCGATGAATAAAGTTTGCAGACCTTGAAAAATCAATGTGCTGTAGTCCATGATCTCGGACTAATATTTGAAGGTTTTCCTGAAACGATTGATGTAGCTGTAGGGGGAAATGTTCGAGATAACTTTCGTAAAAAGGGGGAGTATAAGTAATCAGCTGAATATTTCTTTTTTTCAATAGTTCAACTAATTGAATGAGTGCCGTTCGCGTTTTTTCCTGAATATGAGCTTCTAATGCTTGCGTTTTAGCGACATACCTCAGGTGATTTTGGAGCTTTTCAATGGCAACTTCATGGAGCTGCTCGGCATCTGTAAATCCTGCGACTTCCCCTCGCATATTACCATCAGTACCCAAGTGCTCAATGCTTACAGTTTCAATCACGGGAGTAATCTCATCCTGATTTAAAAATACATGCTTGGGCAAGAAAACCCAGTGATCGTATCGAGCGATTGGAGCTAACTTCCCCTTAAACAGGCTATTAAGATCGCCATGAATGACATCGAATTCAGCGCTAATGAAATGAAGCTTTGCACGATTATTATACATGGCTCCCAATTCAGAATGGGCATTATCATGCACAAATATTGGGTAGGGAAGGGTGAGAAAAACGACTTTTAATTGAGGGAGCTGATTGAGGATATAACGCGTTTTATATTCAGATTCAAATAAATCTTCTCCAAAATCCCAAAGGTGGTAACCTTGAATTCCCATAGCCTCAAAATCAATGGCCACACTGTGCGAAGAGCCAATGGTGAGGAATTCGATGTGATCTTTCTGTTCAAGGAGTTGCGTGTAGCGTTGAGTTAAGAGCGGATATACAGGTTCCACGGTAGCTGATATGAGGTAAAGTAAGCTGGCTATAAACAGCAAACCCAAGCTAAAGGAGCCATATTTAAGCCATTGCGTCATTATTTACGATCTTTGCTATCAATGATGATGGTCACAGGACCGTCATTCAGTAAGCTAACCTTCATGTCTGCACCAAATTCACCTGTGGCAATCGGTTTTTCGAGTAATCGTTCTAAGGAGGCAATCATCTTTTCATAAATTGGGATAGCCATTTCAGGGCGCGCTGCTTCAATGTAAGAAGGGCGGTTCCCTTTTTTGGTACTTGCGTGCAATGTAAATTGACTGATTAACAACATATCTCCGCCAATATCTTGGATAGAACGATTCATTTTACCCTGCTCATCATTAAAAATGCGAAGATTAATGAGTTTGTTGGCTAGCCACTGAATGTCCTTATCATTGTCGTTATGACCAATCCCCAATAATACCAATAGGCCAGTTCCAATTTCGCCTTTGATTTTACCATCTATTTGCACAGAAGCAGAAGAAACGCGCTGAATAACTGTTTTCATAAAATCGTGTTAGTTGGAGGCGCAAATTATGAAATCTGTGGCAAAGTCCATGCTTGAGCTTATTGCCTTAATTTCCCTTATCCCCAAAAGGCTTTAAAATTGGTCCTGAACGCTTTTTCTTTTTGGATAATTTGGGCTTGGTGGTAACAGCCTTTCGTTTTTTCACCAATCGTTTTTTGCTTTTTGGTGTTTTTATAGCGCTATACGTGTCTTTACTCGGACCTTTATACTTCTCTCCATATTGCATATTTTGTTTTTTATGGATGGGAACACCTCGATACACTTTCCCACTATGCACATGTTTCATCCGAACTTTACATTGCGTATATGCTGGGAATTTGATACATCTTGGGGTACACGATTGGAAAAACAATGCAATTAGGCAAACAATGGCAAAGCTTTTGATTGTGGTAAAGAAAGTGTTTTGACACTTGTTAACAGTATGGAATATGTAAGCAACTCTCATAAAAGCGAATGCGTAAAGCTGATGAAAAAATAGTGTAGGTGATTGCTAACTGATATTTACAAAAAATGTTATATTTAAACCCAGAAAAACACCATTTACTTTTAATTTGTTGGGAAATCGTATACATTTACAAACGTGTAATAAAATGACCATTATTACATAAATAACAAGCCAAATACAATCGGATAAAATGAGGCAATAATTATGCCTTGATATCTTACTAGACTTTAACAATTTTACTTAACAATTAAATCAAATAAGTCATGAACGCCAGATTCCTTTCTGTCACGTTGCTTGGATTCCTATGCCTTTCCCTCATGAGCTTCAAAGGCATCAACAAGCGAATTAAAAAATCCCGTAAATTTTGCCACGCCAAGAAGATGACACAAAAGCGATTTTGTTATCTCAGAGCTACTCGCCAGAGTATTGAGGATGGAGATGTATACGTGTACTCGGAAATTATCGAGTTTGATCAGCGCCATTGGAAAGATAAGCGAGACGAAATTGTAACCGACTTTGAAGATGACTTGTATCAGATGTATCCCAAGAGTACTTTCGAAGTATCGTTTGAATGTGTAAAAGGTGTATTTCATACCAAGGAAGAGGCTGTAAAGAGCAAGAATGCGGCAATTCAATCACTTGCTCAACAGCATGAAAAAATTAATTCACTGAAAAAGGGCCTGACTGTCCGGTTTTAGTAGTTAACCCCCACTAGTGATTCCTTCTTGAGAAAAGTAAAAGCATGAATGGAGCTATAGTAAGAACTGTAGCTCTTTTTTTATGTTTTATAAAAAAGTAAGCTGCTTTATTGTATTCCTAGCCTTTAGTTTTAGTTAAGTTATATTCAAGCAAGCATCAATCGTATCCACACACTTATCAAATGGATGAATGCATCTTACAGAATACCGCATTTATTTTGCTTAGGTGCTTAAGTGAAAGTTCCGCCTTGCTTTCAAACATAATCTAATTGATAAGTGAGGAGCAGGGTTTTGGGATTTACCTTTGGTAAACGCATCACCCTGCCTGATGCATCAGCTAGTGATGGAAGTTCAGGAGTTATTCGATCACTAATTTAAGTTGTTCTGAATGTTTGCCTTGCTGCACCATGATTAAATAAAGTCCTGAGCTTAGGTTTTCCTTGAAATGCAGTTTGCCTTTAAAATTTTGCAAAGCTGTTTGGGGATCAATGCGCTCAGCGTGAATTATTTTGCCCGCAAGTGTCATAACCTCTACATGAATCTGCTCATCTTGATTGGCCGTAAAAAACTGCAACCCAACTTCCTTTCCATTTGAAGGATTAGGGTAGGCAATCACCTTAAAATCACTTGTAGGGTTTGGCAAATCCTGCTTTTCCTTTCCAATTACTACTTGAGTAGGTTCCTCTGTTTTCTTATCGTCTATTTTGGGAGATGATTTAGTAGTTACAAGAATGGCGGCGTTAATATTTTTTTGTTTATACTTCCGCAGTAATGCAGGATCTTTGGTTACAGTGATGGACTCAATCTGATTTCGCAAATCGTTTACTTTCTTTTTAGTGGAAATGGTCCCATCAACTACATACAAAGGTTTAAGAATCATAGACTTTGTAGTCACGACAACCACTCCATTTTTAGCTGATTTGCCATATAATTCAATGGCTTTAGCCCCTTTAAAAACATGAATTTCTTTAATTTGATCAGGCTTTAGTTCAGAGGAAATTTTTTTGACACGTTTTCCATCTACATAGAATATAGGAGAGGAATTTCCCTGCACTACCACTCCAGAAGGTGGTTCGAGCTTCTGTTTTTGTGCAACGACAGTAGGTGATATTCCGATGATTAAACAGCCAATGATAAGTATTGCAACACACTGCTTCATAGTAATTTAGTTAGATTGAGAAAATCAGTTTACTCATTAGTCTAGGAGATGTCCGACTTATATGACAGGGGGAGCTTTTTTTTGCCGTTATTTTGAAGGTGTTGCTAAAATCTAAAAGACTTTTGGGGGCTACTATTTCAGAAGGGCAGCGGTAATTACACTTTTTTAGATAAAAGTTTTTATGAAGGAGTGATTTATTCAAAAATACGAATATATGCGTATTTTTTGATGTTCATATGTTCCATAATTTTGCGGCATGTTAATAAGTTTAAATAAAAAGCTCCTCAAAATTATGACTCGGTTCAATCTTTTTAAGAGTTTACTACTTGTATTCGGTATTGTCTTTTTGTATTCATGTGAAGTACTCGAAGAAGAAAATATTATTCCGCTCGAAGAAGAAAATACATCATCAGAAAATGCGACATCAGCTGCAAACTTGCGTACTACTCCTGCAAGAGTATTAATCAATGGAGTTCCTTTATCTTACACAGCGGCTCAACCTTACCAACCCGCTTATAATGATAACGGTACTGTAATGGTTTCGGCAAGTGCCATCTTTTCGGCGCTAGATTGGAATGTAGGATGGAATCAAGCAGCACAGCGAGTGACGCTTACTAAAAATGGTACTACGATTTATTTATGGATAAACAGTACGATTGCACAAGTAAATGGTACCAATGTTACGTTGCCCAAAGCCCCAGTTATTGTAAATAACCGAACGATGGTTCCTGTGCGTTTTGTATCAGAATATGCAGGTGCAAAAGTAGAGTGGGATCAAGAGTCGCAATCGGTGCAGATTTACTACTGGAATAAATTAGATTATGGCATTTATTTTTATGACAGTGAGCCAGGATCTGAAGGTAGTTGGGATGCAGTTGGTTGTCAGAAGTATGTACCAGGTCAAGCTAATCGCTTTTTTGACCCTTCCAAACCAACAATTTTGTACGTGCATGGCTTTCAGTTAGGTGGTGTAGCAAATCATAACCGAGAGAGTTTCCATCTAAATGACTTTGGTGCAAATATCCATACACAAAATAAGTGGAAGCAAGATGGTTACAATGTGGCAATTTTCCACTGGGTACAGTTTGCTGATGATGGTTTCCTTCCTCCTGATAATGTGGAAATTAAAATTTACAGTGCAACAGGTGGTGTAGGAATGCGTTGGAAACGTCTGGACGGCTCTTTTGTAACGCATAGTACCACAAAAACGATGGCAGATTTATTTGCTGATGAGTATCAGAAGGTATTTAATAGCAGCTATTCAGGTGGACGTATTCATGTAATGGGTAACTCATTAGGAGGTAATTTGACGATGGCTGGAATGGTAGAGTTACATGAGCGTAATCAACCATCGAGTAGAATGCCGCAGCGATTGACTTTAATTGACCCTTACTGGTCACAAAACAGATTATACGCAGGATCAAATCAACTTCCTTATGGTGCTTGGGATACGAAAGATTTTGGTGGAATTGCCACAGAAATGATGTATAACAACTACAACATGGCAATTGAATATTTCAGAACAAGTTTAGCTGGACAGCAAGGAACTTCAGAACGCGCGGTTAAGCAAGCTGCTTTCATTCACTTTGGAACAGGGTTTACGAATGTGGGAGGAACCGTAGCCAAACATACCGTTCCAGTACGACAGTACATGTGGTCTAAAAACTTTGCAGCACCTACTGAAGTATCTCGCGATTTTGCTTGGCAGGACTTTACACCTACAGGTCTAATAGCAGCCTCTGCCACCACGCCTGATTGGAGAATCCGCCAAATGATGGGACAGAACACAGGTAATAGCTACAAACACTGGAATCATATTGAAGGCCGTGACACCGTCAACCCTTCTGATGATACCTTTGAAGTACGCAATGGACACTTTTAGTAAGTAGCAAGTAAGGTTTCAATTTAGCTCCTCGATGATCTCGGGGAGCTTTTTTGTTTTTAAGCAGTGTAGCTTGAGTAAAGCTTTGTTTGATTCGATGGTCTAGTTATGGTTCAAGACTGTGTCTTGGACCTAGTTTTGAGGAAGTTTGCAACTTTCAAAAGGATACAAAAGTAAGATGCACTTTACATCAATCAGCTCGGAAGTTTATAAACTTCCCCTATTTTAAGACGCTGCTATTTAATCTCATTCTCTACGAATATCCAAACCTTTGAACTGACTGACATTGTAAATTCACTTGATAAACTAGTCTAATTCCTAGCTATGTTCATTTCACGGCGAGACAGATGTCACCATTGAGACATGCTCCTGATCCCAAAATACTCCACAAAAAAAGCATCAAGCATCACTCAACTTGAAAAAAATTGCTCCGCAAAAAGTTTTACACGCTGTCTATAACTAAGGCTAACAGGCAGTGCTACTCCATGTATTATTACCGACTCATGATTGATGGCCTCAATATGTTTCGTATTTACAATATATGAATTGTGGATACGTAGGTAAGCGAAATCAGCTAGTTCGTCCTCAAGGTCTTTCATATTTT
Source organism: Flammeovirgaceae bacterium (assembly GCA_049600855.1). Lineage (GTDB taxonomy): Bacteria > Bacteroidota > Bacteroidia > Cytophagales > Flammeovirgaceae > JBMYQA01. Next base: position 15,106 of record JBMYQA010000016.1, read on the forward strand.
TCCGAGTCATTATTTTCCTATCTATCAAATGCAACATGACATAATCTTTTTGCCCTTGGATATACAGTAAATCGTCAATAGCTACTTTCACTATTGAGTAACCATCTTTAACGAATAGATGATGTTGAGCTTGCTTTGGGTGGGAGGTTTTACTCAAAAATAACTGAGCTTTATTATACGCTTTTAAGAACCTTGGAAAGTCAAATGGTTTTAATAGGTAATCAATCGCATCTAATTCAAAACCATCTAGCGCATACTCTGAAAATGCAGTAGTAAAAATTACCTTTGGTGGATTTGATAACGATTTCAAAAAATTCAAACCATCTATTCCTGGCATCTTAATATCTAAGAAAATCAGGTCTAATTGGTTATGCTGTATGAAGTTTAATGCTTCTAATGCATTTGAGAAGTCTTTCAGGATTTCTAAACGGCTTATTTTCTTACTATAATCTATAATAAGCTTACGAGCAAAAGGCTCATCATCTATGATTATGCTTTTGATGGAAGTCATAGTTGAATACTTAAAACTGCTTCAAAGGAATCAGGTTTACGTTTGGTAACTAGTTGGTATTGATTGGGATAACATAGTGCTAAGTGTTTCGAAAGGTTTTTTAATCCTAATCCACTGCTTTCTTCATGCATAAGATGAGCCGCTTTCAAACTATTGCTAATCATGATTTCCAATTTATTTTGAGTATTTACTAGCTGAATCTTTATCCAGTTCTCACTTTGTAAATCGCTAATACCATGCTTAAACGCATTCTCCACCAACGGAATAAGAATAAGTGGAACAACTTCAAGGTTTACATCTGCTTTGGAAGTATCCATCTGCAAGTCAAAATTAGCATTAAGTCTAATTCCCTCTAAAAGTAGGTAGTTCTCAATATACTCGATTTCCTGACCAAGTTTTACTTTGGGTTTATTCGACTCGTAAATCATATACCGCATGATCTGAGACAGTTTGATAATCACTTCCGAAGCCGCTTCACTTTTAGCTTGTACCAAATAATTGAGATTATGTAAGGTGTTGAATAAAAAATGAGGGTTAATTTGTGCCTTTAGGTACTTCAACTCTGTGAATAACTTTTCATTTTCTAATGCTCTTTTCTGATTTTCTAAGACAAACCGTTCTACCGTAAATCCCATCAATGAGATAAAGATCATAAATGCTAGCGTAGTCCAAAGCAGATTAAGTACTCTGTTTAATGTCCAAATGGCGTAGTAATTAGATTTGAAAATATCGGAAAAGAAGAAGCCTTCGGCATAAGCTCTTAGACTAATCATTACCGCTACTAACAAACAAAGCAGTAAAGCATAGTTTAGCCATTTTTTGTTGAGTAGTATAGGAATTAGAAAAAAGTAGTGTACGTATGAAGCAATTGCACTAAACGTATTGGGTACTAAAACCAAGGTAATCGCTTTCTGAAAATTAAAATTATGGCTGTAATCCACATATTTTAATAGTAGAAACAGCGCCCAAAAAGAAAGATGCAATAGTAAAAGCCAAGTCCTCATTTGGTAAAGTTCTAGAAAAAACTTTTGAATAGCGGAAATAATCTACGAATGGACGGTTATAATCTATGGTTTGGGTTGATCGCTTATGTATCAGGATTGGTCGATTAGGCTTCGAGTAAGGTAGATTCTTGAAAAACGCTTGAGATAAAGCTAGTAGTTTAGGCCAAGTTCAACTTTAAACAATAGCTTTATGAAGAAGACTATTCTAGTATTTGTGATATTTTTATCCTCAATACCAGTTCTGGCTCAAAAAATTGATACATTAAAAGTAGGATATGAATTTCCCAATTTCTCCAAACTCCAACCAAATACAGTTCAAGAACTACTGATAATGGAGATCAATGGAAAAACTCAATTGACAAGGGTGAAAACAAAAACCATTGCTTTTAAAACGGTAAATGGCAAATCATACTTACAGTTTAACCATACTTGGATGGAGCCAAAGGCGAAAAACGCTTCTAGTTTTCGTTACCTCTGTGAGTTGAAAACACTGAAGCCATTTACCCATATCCGAAATACACCATCCAAGGGGCAGGAAGCATTTATATTTCACGAAACGGCAATAAAAAGTATAGCAACTGACACCAATTATGCCAATCGTGATTTTCATTTAGACCTAAGTGAGCAAGTGTATAACTCTGAAATTGATCTGGAAACGTTTAGCTTGTTACCAATAAAAAAAGGGTATAAGGTGGCTATGCCTTTTTATCATCCAGGAGGTAAAGCCCCTACATTTTACCTATTGGAAGTAAAGAAGAAAACTAACTTACGAATGCCCGATGGAACAAAAGTAAGATGTTGGCTTCTTTATACGGACTATGGAGGTAAACAACCCTCCTACTTTTGGTATACAAAAAAAGGGCATCAATTCTTAAAAATGGAAGCAAGCTATGGCCCAATGAAGATAAAGAAGTTAAGACTAATTCAATGATTCAACTAAATTCTAAAAGACATTTCCCCCTCTTCAAAAACGTAACCACTACTTTTTTTCAAAAAAATATCAGAGACGATGTAACAATTCTGTTCTTTTTGTATCAAAGGGATAAACGTGTTGAAAAACATGAAGGATTATGAACGATTATTTGAAGGCTTCTATCAGCAATATTACCCAATGGTATATATGCTCTGTTTGGGATATATGAACGGGAATGAGGCGAAATCGGAAGACTTGGTGCAGGAAGTCTTTTTAAATATTTGGAATGCCTTACCCAAATTCCGCAAAGAAGCATCGCCCAAAACATGGATTTATCGCATTACGGTGAATACCTGTTTGTTAGATATTAGGAAGTCAAAAAAGGAGCAGATTGATGCCGTTGCAGAGGTGCCAACTCCGATCAAGCAAGATGAAACATCAGGACAGTTTGAAGAATTATACTTTGCCATCTCTAAACTAGAGCAGCTTGATCGCATGATCATTTTACTCGTCTTGGATGAAGTAGAATACGCAGAAATTGCAGGAATTGTAGGAATAAAAGAGGCTACGCTTCGCGTGCGTATTCATCGCATCAAACAAAAATTGAACAAATTATTAAAAAGCCATGGACCCTCTTGATGATTTAAAAGATGCTTGGAAAGCACAAAAATCGGTTTTGGTACAGCCTAAGCTGAGTTCAACGGATTTATTGCATAAAATTCGGATAAATAGTAATCAAGCTAAAAACGAACATATCGCTATTATTGCTATGCTGAGTGTTAGCGCCTTTGTGGTAGGTTGGTTCTTCTGGTTTTATTTAAAAGCACCACATTGGCTGATTCATACAGGTTCTTGGGGAATGGTCGGTAGCTTAATCTTACGCGTAGTGATCGAGCTTATAAGTTTAAATAAGTTCAGTCGCCTATCGTTTAGCGAGAATACGAAAGTAGCCACTCAACAGTTTAAGCGATTTTACGAATGGCGAAAGAAGCTTCATGGGAATATCACTATGGGCTTTTACCTCTTCTACAGCATCAGCTTTCTCTCCATGACTCCCATTTTTGCCAAACATATGGAGCTGTACTGGGTCATTGTAATGGTGGTTGGCTTCATCTTGATTATGATCACACTCGTCTATTTTGCACGGATTGGCATTAGGCGTGAACTGAAACAACTCCGTGCAATCAAGCATTTGAGTGCATCATTAAATGAAGAAATGAGTTAATGAACTTGTTCAAGTAAAAAAGTGATTTAAAATGAAACAAAACACGATGACACTTAGCGAACAACGCATCGAATTTTCAAATCGAAAATTTATTGCCTCCCCATTAGCAGGGTTGATTGTATGGGCTATTATTGGCACAGTTGGATGGTTATTTTCGGAAGTAATCGCAACGTGGACAATTTTTATCGGCACGGGAAGCATTGCCTACCTCGGCATCTTCCTTTCTAAATACACTGGAGAGCACTTTTTGGATAAGAAAAAGCCCAAAAATGAGTTTGACAGCCTATTTTTCTTTACCGTAGGCGAAGCAATACTGGTTTATGCGATAGCCATTCCTTTTTTCTTAGTGGATTACACCTCACTTCCATTAACAGTAGGCATCTTGTCTGGCATTATGTGGTTGCCCTTCTCTTGGATAATTAAACATTGGGTTGGGATATTCCATGCGCTCTTAAGAACCATTTTAGTAGTAACACTTTGGTATGCATGGCCTGAATATCGGTTTGTTGCCATTCCCTTTGCGATTGTGCTCGTCTACATTTTGAGTTTAATAATTTTGAATAGCAGAAAGCTGGATTGAGTAGGTTTGTGGGCAGTATTTTTCCTAATTTAAGCTACAAAGAAAAGTGAATCGAAAGGTTTGCTTTTTTTGTTGTTATGATTTCTAGCTTTTGCCTCTGGTTCAACAGTCGAAAACCTAAACATGTTATAAGTAGATATTATATCAATCATTGATTTTAATCTTTAATTACAAAATAAGTACTATTGTTTTTTGTTTTCATACCCCTCCCCAAATCCTTTCTTTGTGACGAAGGTTACAAATATCCAATAGGCTTTCCATTAATTTTGTCGTATAATTGGTTTAGCCTTTACACAAACAACATGAAAAAATATTTGCCCATTTTAACGTGGCTACCTCAATACAAAAAAAGTCAGCTATCGGGTGACTTGATGGCGGGCTTGACGGTAGGTGTCATGCTCATTCCTCAAGGAATGGCGTATGCCATGATTGCTGGCTTGCCTCCTGTTTATGGCTTGTATGCGGCAATGGTTCCTCAGGTGATTTATGCCATTTTTGGTACTTCGCGTCAACTTGCGGTAGGTCCGGTAGCCATGGACTCGTTACTCGTGGCAGCAGGAGTGTCGACCATGGCTGCGGTAGGTTCTGAAAACTACATCACCTTAGCCATTATGTTGGCCTTTTTGATGGGACTGATTCAATTGATATTCGGCATAGTTCGGTTAGGCTTCTTGGTTAACTTTTTATCCAAACCCGTTATTAGCGGTTTTACCGCTGCCGCTGCGTTAATCATTGGCTTAAATCAGTTAAAACACCTCATTGGAGTTGATATTTCCAGAAGTAACTTTGTATTTAACATCGTGGCTGAAGCCATTGCTCGATTCTCAGAAATTAATGTTTGGGCGGTTGTTTTGGGCATCGTTGGAATCATCCTGATCAAAACAACAAAACGAATCAATCGAGCCATTCCTGGAGCGTTGGTGGTTGTGGTGTTGAGTATTCTAGCTGTGCGGTTTGGAGGATTAGCGAACTATGGGGTTAAAATTGTAGGAGAAGTTCCTACAGGTGTTCCTGCTTTTACCTGGCCTAATTTCGATCTGGCAACGATTCAAGATTTATTCCCCATTGCCACCACCTTAGCGCTCATTGCTTTTATGGAGGCCATTTCCGTGGCAAAGGCCATCCAAAGTAAACACAAAGGCGAGTATCAACTTGATGCAAATCAAGAACTGATTGCCTTGGGATTAAGTAATATTGTTGGTTCGTTGTTTAGCTCATATCCTACTACAGGAGGATTCAGTCGTTCTGCGGTGAACGACCAAGCTGGTGCTAAAACAAATTTGGCGGCTTTAGTCAGTGCTACACTCATTGGTTTGACCTTGCTCTTTTTAACACCACTATTTTATCACCTTCCCAAAACTGTATTGGCTTCCATCATTATGGTTGCCGTCTTTGGGCTCATTGACTTCAAATACCCTCGCTTTTTGTGGAAAAACATGTCGCAAGATTTTTTCATGTTTGCGGCTACCTTTTTAATCACCTTGCTCGTGGGGATTAAAGAAGGAATTATTGCGGGTGTAATCATTTCCTTATTAATCATGATTTACCGAAGTGCGAAACCCCACATGGCCGTGCTTGGGCATTTACCTGGTACTTCTGATTACCGAAATGTAGAGCGATTTGAAGAAATTCAAGAACGCCCTGATGTGCTAGCCATTCGTTACGATGCCCAACTTTATTTTGCCAATACGCAACATTTTATAGATAGTATCAAATGCCACATTCAACGAAAAGGGAGTGAGCTCCGCCTCGTGGTGATGCATTGTGGGAGCATGTCTTACATTGATGCTACTGCCTTTCAAGCACTGAGTGAACTTGTCGAAGAGTTAGCCAAACAGGGAATACAGGTCTATTTTTCTGGATTAATAGGCCCTGTTCGAGACTTTTTTAAGAAAAGTCGATTTGTAAATGTAGTAGGACACGATAACTTTTTCTTAGATGTATACTCTGCGATCCAATATTTTGATGATCAAGGAGAACGCGATCCAATCCGCTTTCGTTATGCTTTACAGAACAATGTGTTTGAAGAGGATGAGGTGTAACTCAGTTCTGTAACTCAAATCACTGATCAATTCACTGAACTCGTTTAATTTTGCTGTACCAATTTAGAACTTAACCTGATAAGAGAATGAAAGTAGAACAAATATATACTGGATGCTTAGCACAAGGCGCTTATTACATTGAATCAGAAGGAGAAGTGGCGATTATCGACCCATTGCGGGAAACAACTCCATACATTGAAAGAGCACAAGCATCAAACGCTAAAATTAAATACATATTTGAAACACATTTCCACGCAGACTTTGTTTCTGGTCACCTTGATTTGGCCCAAAAAACAGGAGCAACGATTGTCTATGGAAAAAATGCGGAAGCAGACTTCGAGTTTCATAAAGCCCAAGATCAAGAAGAGTTCACGCTGGGTAAAGTCAAAATAAAGGCATTGCATACCCCTGGACACACCTTAGAATCGACTACCTACTTATTGGTGGATGAAGCGGGAAACGATCATGCCATTTTTACGGGTGATACCTTATTTATTGGCGATGTCGGACGACCTGATCTCGCTGTAAAATCTGATTTATCTCAGGAAGATTTGGCTGGCCTATTATTCGATTCGCTCAGAAACCAACTGATGCCTTTAGCTGATGAGGTGGTGGTATACCCTGGGCATGGTGCAGGTTCGGCTTGTGGGAAAAACATGAGTAAAGAAACCTTTGACACCTTGGGCAATCAGAAAAAGAACAATTATGCTTTAAGAGAAAGTATGACCAAAGAGGAATTTATCCGTGAAGTCACGACAGGATTAACGACTCCCCCGCAATACTTCCCTAAAAACGTACTACTCAATAAACAAGGTTCCATCGGTTTAGATCAAGTGATGCAAAGTGGCTTACAAGCCTTATCGCCTGAAGCTTTCCAACAGGTGGTACGCAATGAAGGCGCTTTAATTTTAGATACGCGTGCACCTCAAGTGTTTAAAGATGCCTTTATTCCTAAAAGCATCAACATTGGACTCGATGGGAGTTTTGCTCCATGGGTAGGCGCACTCATTCAGGATTTGAATCAACCTATTGTGTTTATTGCTGAAGAAGGACGTGAAAAAGAAGTGGTCACGCGACTTTCAAGGGTGGGATATGATCATACGTTAGGATTTTTGAAAGGGGGAATACAAGCCTGGAAAGATGCTGGAAATCGTGTTGATTCCATTGTTTCCATTCCTGCTACTGAGTTTAAAACACGATTGAGTGAAGGAATTCAAGTGTTAGATGTTCGAAAAGAAAGTGAGTTTACTGCGGAGCACATTGATTACGATGCGGTCAAGAACTTGCCGTTGGACTTTATGAATGAGCACATGAACGAATTAAATCCAAACGATACCTATTACATCCATTGTGCTGGTGGCTATCGTTCCATGATTTTCACCTCTATTTTGAAAGCGCGAGGTTTTGACCAGGTCATTGATGTGGCTGGAGGCATGAAAGCGATTCGAGAATCTGCCATTGACCTCACCGCTTTTGCTTGTCCTAATTCATAAGAAACTAATAAATGGCCTTGGAGAATAACTTCAAGGCCATTTCCATTAGCCGTTGTATTGACTCATCGTTCGATTGATGCCAATGCTAGCAAAAGACAAAATCATTTCACAAGATTTATCGATGAGGCTGGGGAGATCAATTTGTTCATCATCGGTGAAGTTATTGAGCACAAAATCGACTTGTTTCCCTTTAGAAAAGTTATCACCAATCCCAAAACGAAGCCGAGGATAATGAGTGCCGCCTAACAGTTGCTCGATATTTTTTAAGCCATTGTGCCCCGCACTTGATCCTTTTCCGCGCATGCGTAACGTCCCAAAAGGCAAGGCCAAATCATCGACAATAACCAATACATTTTCAAGGGGTACTTTCAAGGTAGTCATCCAATGTCGAAGTGCCTTCCCACTTAAATTCATGTAAGTCGTTGGCTTAATTAAATGTAGGGTACGCCCTTTGTGTTTAATTTCTGTTTTAAATGCTAAACGATCTGAATCGAAGCTGGCGCCTTTGATTCTAGCCAATTCATCTAACACCATAAAACCAATGTTATGACGTGTTTTTCGATACTCTGGGCCGATGTTTCCTAAGCCTACAATCAAGTATTTCATCTCTTCTGCTATGCTTTCTTGTTCTGTTTCTGCATAGTTAAAAACTTCCATTGGATTGTGCAAGCTTTCTATTTTTTCACCTGCATAGGCTTTAAAAGCTTTAACGGGATCACGCAAATAAAAATTAGTAAAGCCGATAAATTGGTTGAGTTCCTGATTGCGTTCATCCACAAAGAACTTGAAATCACTCCCTTGAAAGTGCAAAGCAATTTGATGCGCTCCCTGTATTCCATAATAAAAGAGCATTAACCCTGTAATGGTTAGCGCCATAGCGATCCAAAATTGGAAATACCCTGATAATGCTGAAACACAGGTCAATGGGGCAATCGTACCACCTAAAATCAGGGGAAGGATAAAGTGTTTGTGCTCAACGCTGATATTTTTTAATCGATCAATCGGAAAGTGATGCCATTTATTGGATTCATAAATGGAAATGTCCTGATCTGTCAATTTCATGATCCCCGTGAGGTCAAAGTGACATTTCCGCAACAAACTTCCTTCGCGTTTAATCCAAGGATAGTGGTAGCTTTGATCACTCACATAGACCTGATCAACTCCCCGATTGGCCTTTATCGTATAAGAAATCGGTTTCTTCCGATCTATTAAGGTGTATTTCGGGAAGATTTTTCTCATGGGCTTGCTATTTTTTAGTATGATTGCGATCGTTTGGGTAGATACTCTTCCAAATACTAGTCCATTAATCTCCGAGCAATACTGATTTTGCTTGGAAGATTGGGTAGAGTCTCTTTAGTAAACCAAGCGGTGTCCTCAATCTTCATAGGATTGGACGTAATTTTCCCACCTGCATATTCAACTGTAAAGCCATTCATCAGCAAATGAGGAAAAGACCATGGTTGACTACCAAAGTAGCGAATATTTTTCACTTCTGTTCCTACTAATTGCAGGAAAGCTATAATTGTTGAGGTTAAACGTTTAGCTTGGGAGAAGTTGATAGGCATCCTAAATAGTTGAACTAATTAGGGATAAAAAAGAGCATACCCAATTACTGAGCATGCTCTCCAAGCACCATTTTTACTATATTAGATCAATTCTACACTACGCTGGATAAAGGCTGTTAAATCAGCACCTGTTAGCATGTTTTGTGACAGTAACGCTAAGTCGTAAGCTTGTTTTGCCAATTTTACTTGCTCTTCTTCGGTTTCCGCCTTTAACACACGATCAATCACCGCATGGTTGCCATTAATGGCAATGTTTTTCATCGTAGGCAAATTCATGCCACCCATTCCGCCTTGCAATTGCGCCATGTCCTGCATTCTACGCATGAATTCAGGTAAGGTGATTGTTACAGGCATTTCGTCAGTAGCCATCGCTTCCACAGAAACTTGAGCACCTTCATCATTAATTGCTTTCTTGAAAATCTCTTTCACTTTTTCCTCATCGGCCTCAGAAAGCACCGTAGGAATTTCCTCGCCTTTATCTACTAATTTGTCTAATAACTCAGAGTCAACACGCTTTAAAGTCACTTTCTCTAAGTTACGCTCTAAAGCACCAATGAAGTGAGAATCTAACACTCCATCTAACAACAACACATCATAGCCTTTGTTTTTAGCCGCTTGGATAAAGCTATCTTGTTGACCAGGGTTGTTTGTGTATAAGAATACACGCGTTTCATTTTTATCGGTTTGATTCGCAGAAACATGCTCCGTGTACTCGTCAAAGGTGAAATGCTTGCCATCTACGTTTTTCAACAAGGCAAATTTCTTCGCTTTGTCGTTAAACTTCTCTTCAGCCACCATTCCGTACTTCACAAATAAGCCAATGCTATCCCACTTTTGCTCGTAAGCCTCGCGATCACTTTTGAACAAGTCATTCAATTTGTCGGCTACTTTCTTCGTAATGTAAGAATTGATTTTTTTTACATTACCATCCGCTTGCAAATAACTTCTCGATACGTTCAGCGGAATGTCAGGAGAGTCGATGACCCCATGCAATAACATCAAGAATTCAGGAACGATGTCTTTTACCTCATCGGTAATGAATACTTGGCGAGAATAAAGCTGAATTTTGTCTTTGTGAAGCGTAATGTCATTCTTCACTTTCGGGAAGTAGAGCACCCCTGTCAAATTGAATGGGTAATCTACATTCAGGTGAATCCAGAATAAAGGCTCTTCTGCCATTGGATACAACTCCTTATAAAAGTTCTTGTAATCCTCGTCAGTTAAGTCTTTTGGATTCTTTGTCCAAATTGGACTCGTTGAATTGATTACTTTTTCGTCAAATTCAATTTCGATGGGTAAGAATTTACCGTATTTATCTAAAATTTGCTGAATTCTGTGATTCTCTAAAAACTCAGCAGACTCTTCATTTACGTGAAGAACGATGTCTGTACCTCTATCCTCTTTTTCAGCTGGCGTGATTTCAAACTCAGTAGTTCCAATACACGTCCATTGTGCTGGAGTAGCATCTGCTTGGTAAGATTTTGTGATGATTTCTACTTTTTCTGCCACCATAAATGCAGAGTAGAAACCAAGGCCAAAGTGACCAATAATTTGTTGTGCATCGTCAGAATCTTTGTATTTCTCCAAAAACTCAGTAGCACCAGAAAATGCGATTTGGTTAATGTATTTTTTGATCTCATCAGCCGTCATACCGATACCTCGGTCGCTGATGGTGATGGTTTTTGCCTCTTTGTCTACCGCTACTTTGATTTTAGTCTCACCGATTTCCCCGTCAAACTCTCCCATGGAAGCCAATTTCTGCAATTTCTGTGTAGCATCCACCGCATTTGAAACCAATTCTCTAAGGAAAATCTCATGATCTGAGTACAAGAACTTCTTAATGATCGGGAAAATATTTTCGGTATTCACCGAAATCGTACCTTTCTCTGCCATAATGTGCTATTTTTTAGATAAATGATTCTATACTAATAAGGTTGAAACCTTTTTAGAAACTTCTTTTCCAAAATTATTCCATGTGGGAAAAGTGGTAAAAATGGCAGGGTTAAGCTGTCAGTTTTTCTATATAGAGCCGTTTTAGATTAGCAAATTAGGTAGAGATGCTTACCAATTCAGGGGCGGGTAATTGATTTTTCATAATTCTCCCCAAAATATTAGTCCATTAGGGTTTGTACGTGCATATCGCTGATTGAAGGTAAGTTGCTTAGTGTAACTGCCATAACTCCATCTGCTAGATATAACCTTAGCCAAGTTAATACATCACCAACAAAAATCCACATCAAATTTTTCAAATTGCGAATTGATACATAACTGCTAAAAGACTAAAATACCGTTTCTCACACATTCCCACTCCCCAATTTCATCTCTGCATGATTAAACAACATGGTCGGTACAGCCTGCCGCTCTGCTAAATACTCCGCATAATCCCCTTGGTAGGCCATGCGTTTTTGGATGACTTCATCGTAAACGCCCATGAGCGCCATCAGCAATTCGGTGATTTCACGAATGGCATAGTGTTCGCCATTATTTGCTGAGATGTAATCGCACCAGCCTTGTTGGGTAACGTAGTTTTTGAAAAGTGGGGAGCCTTCTCGGTTAACTAAGAAACGGAGTCCACATTGCTTGGCAACTGATAAATCGAGTACATCATCGAAAAAGAAGGCCACTTCTGAGGCTTGTAAGCCTGAATTGTCTAAAAAAGCAGCTAAGGCTTCCATTTTATCTTTATAGCCCGAATAGACAAAGTGGAAATGTTCGCGTTTGGCGAATGCTCGCGCAGTTTCATTATTGGCTCCTGTGATAATTCCCGTGTAGGGAAGGCTTTTAGCTTGAGTCAACCAATGGGCAAAGCGCATCAGGTTGGTTCCCATCGAATCGCCCTCCGAGTAGTTGCTGTGTAAACCCACACCTTTACGCCCTCCATTAAATACACCATCCCAATCAAATATAAATGCTTTAATAGTGGCTAATCGCGCTTGAATTTCGGAAGGATTAGAAACAAAAACTCCGCCTAAAGCGGAGTAAATGTTTATGACTTGATTAATATTCATCTTGATGGAATTATCTTTCAATCATGTCTTGAATATCTAACATCCCAACGGGTGATCCGTTGCTCGTTACAATGATATTGTCAATTTTCTTTTCTTTAAAGATGTTTGATGCATCGTAAAGTAATGAATCTGCATCAATGGTGATGGGATCGTCGTTGTTAGATAATTCAGCAAGCGAAGTGCTCAATGCGCCATCTCCTTTTGTTTCCAATAATCTTCTCAAATCTCCATCAGTGAAAATACCGCGGATGCCATTGCTGTCGTCTACTAAGGTAATGGCTCCTAATTTCGACTTGGTCATCTCAATCAAAGCATCTTTTACTGATTTCTTTTCGTTGATGGTATTGCTGTTGTGACGAATCACATCTTTTACAGTCATCGTCATTAAGCGGGTGTGCTCAAAGAATTGCTGTGTACCAATATCCGTGAAGTGGTTTTGCGCCAATTGCTTCATCACTTTCCAAGGGATGGTACACGCATGCGCCCCAATGTTTAATGCATTGCGCACGTGCTCAGGATGACGCACAGATGAGAACATAATTTTCGAATCGTATCCAAAATTCTCTACGGCATCTACACACTGCTCAATCACTTGCAAAGCATCGTGTCCTTGATCTTGCAAACGACCAACCAATGGACAGATATAGGTTGCCCCTGCACTCATTGCGATGTAAGCTTGTTGTACTGTATAGATCAAGTGTAAGTTCACCATCATCCCTTCATTTACCAAACGCCTACAAGCTTGTGCCCCTACTAAAGAAATAGGAATTTTGAAAACGGTTTTGTCTTTGTCTAACCCTAAATCCAATAAACGGTGTGCTTCGTCCACAATTTCATCGGCTGTTTTACCTAACGCTTCAATTTGAAGCACAGGAACGATTTTCGACAAATCTAAAATGGTTTGATCTACATCGGTAATGCCCTCACGGTGCATGAATGTAGGGGTTGTAGTCAATCCATAAATAAAACCAAGATCAAATGCATCTTTGATCTCTTTCAAATTCGCTGAATCTAAATATAATTCCATTTATCTAAGGCTGTTTAAAACGTAATTGAAAATTGATTAGGCCGTCACAGATTGTTTTCTGTAACTCACTTCAATGTTATGGATATCGATGAGCGGCTTGATAAATTCTTCTAAATCGTACACACACAATTGACTCGCAGCATCGCATAAGGCTTTCGATGGTTCTGGGTGTGTTTCAATAAATACACCATCTACTCCAGCAGCAACTCCTGCACGCGAGATGGTTGGCAAGTAATGTCTTGCACCGCCACTTGGGTCTGCACTTGGAATACCGTATTTGCGAATAGAATGGGTAATGTCAAAAATCACAGGATAACCCGTCTCATTCATGTGGTAAAAGCTACGCGGATCAACAATGAGATCATTGTACCCGAAAGTATATCCACGTTCAGTCAATAGGATATTCTCATTTCCAGCTGCTTCAATCTTTTTAACAGGCTTAATCATGTTCTCAGGAGCTAAAAACTGACCGTGCTTCAGGTTTACCACCTTTCCTGTTTTGGCAGATTCCATCACCAAGGTGGTTTGCATACACAGATACGCAGGGATTTGGATGATGTCCAACACTTCGGCAGCTTCTTTTACTTGCTCAGGGTAATGTACATCCGACACTACAGGGAAGCCAAACTGCTCCTTGATTTTTGCCAAAATCTCAATTCCTTTAGACAATCCAGGGCCCATGTAGTAATCGGCAGAGCTACGGTTGTCTTTCATGAATGAAGACTTGTAGATGATGGGGATGTTCATGCGTTCGGAAACCTCCTTCAGCTTCTCCGCAGTTTTCAGCATGATGCTCTCTTCTTCAATTACACATGGTCCAGAAATGAGGAAAAGCTCATCAGCTCCACATGCGATATCCTGTACTTGAACGATCTTCTTCATTATAAAAAATAAGGTTTGAATGTTGCCTGAAATCAACCTGATGAACTTTGCCAATTTTATACAACGGAAATTTCAGGGCATTTACGGCCGCAAAAATAGTATTTTTCAGGCGGTTTACTAGTAGAAAATCGCACAGAGATGTTAATCTTTAGTTTCATGTAGGGAATTTGAAGTTAATCGTCCCAAAAAGTGTATTCAAAAAATCGTTTATAGTTTTTAATATCATTAGGTAAACCCATCCCAATAAAGTGTTGCATGGTAGAATAATCGATCTCTATAACTTGTCTAAACTCATTATATTTCCTTATCTCTTGTTCTTGTAATATTCGCCCATTTAAACGGGGATATTCCTCAAAAATGTACTTAGTAGATGGTTTATAATATATTCTAACGATCTCTATATTTGTTTCAGGTTCCATATATTCATAAATAAACTCTGTATAATCTGATTCATTCCTTTTTTTGAATTTAAGGAAAGTCTTTCTGAGTTTATGATCGTATCCCCATTCTTTGATGGAATCATTTCCATTTCCTATTGATTCTATCTCTTTAATAGGAAGATTATTTTTATTATAACTAATTTCTGTCTTACGAATCCATTCATTATTTTCATTTAATTTAAAGCGTGTAATTGGATTTTCATGCCCATCAAATATGATTGCTCCTGCAGAGTCAAATTCACCATCTTCAAAAAAAGTCGTGTATTTTTTTGTGTTTTCACGATATTGATACCGAGTAATCCTTTTATGCTTTTTACAATTTATATGGACTATTTCAATTAGCTTTTTCCTCTTATCATATTTGTAATCCCATCTTTCGCTATTATTATCGTTCCCCTTACCATAAATATTCCTTCTAAATTTCAGTAATCCTTCTTTGTTATAGTTTTCTAACTTTTCTTGATACACTTCTCCATTAGAAAAGTGTTGTTGGAGTATTAATCTTCCCTCTTGATCATATTTCTCAAATAAATCTATCTTTTTTTCATGATCTTCTTCATATTGTATGAATTCTGTCTTTGTTTTTACAAGCATAGTGATCACTTTAAAAGTCAATCTTCCCAAAAAGTATACTCATAAACGCTTTGAACGATTCCAGAATCTTCTTCTGTAATGACTTCAAGCGGCCTACCATCTTCATCTGATGTAGTTGTAACTTTTGAAATCAGTTTAAAATCTTCTTGCTTATGAAATGAGGCTTCTTCTGTAAAGGAATTAAATTCAAACTCAGTCGTTCCCTTTGAATACACCTGCTGGATGAGTGTATTTTCGTTCAATTCTTCATATTCAAACTTCCAATCTATATCTGAAAGCTCTTCATCTCCATCAATTAATTTTTGGGCAATGAGCCGATTTTTTTCATTGAATGTATAAGTGGTTGTCTGCAGCACGCCAACATTATCACTTTGTTTTTCCTGCACCACTAAACCCGCTTCATTATACACAAACTCTTGTTTTTCTTCCAGATCGTTTTCTTCATCAAACATAAGAATTTGTAATGGTTGGCCATTTTCGTTGTATGTAGTGACCGTTCGGCTTTCTAACTCTCCTTCATCATCTACTGTAGTTGCCTCTTCTACCTTGCCCGTTCTGTTATATGTTGTAACAGATTTGCTCGAATCCATATACTCCTGAATCATCTGAGTCATATCTCCATTTTCATCATACTGGTAATGAAATATTTCTTGCGTATTTTTCTGATAAAGATAGCTTTCAGTGATTGGTAAACCTGATGAATTATACGTGATGGTAATATGATTGACCAAATAGTTCTCTGCATCAAACTCTTTAATTTCTACAGGTTTACCTTGTGCATTGTAATGGATTTCCTTACTCAAGAAAGATGCGTCTGCACCTTTAACAAATACTTTTTCCGTCTTTATTATTTTCATCCTTCAATTTGTTTTTCCCAAAAAGTATACTCATAAACTTTAACCATATGCTGATCTTTCTCCCCATTATGCGTTTGCCCTAAGCCTTTTACATCGAAAATTTCTACGCGGAGCGGATTCCCCTCTTCATCAAATTCCGTATGCTGACTTTCAACCAATTCCTCATCTAAACCTTCCACCTCAATGGTTTCGGTTCGATTGCTTTTATCAATCTGCTTTAATACCGTGTAAGCATCAATAACCTCTCTGATGGTTTCCTTAATTTCTCCTTTATCAATGGACGTTTCAATCTCAACCAATTCATTCGTTTTGGCATCAAATGTATGCTTCACGGCATCCCCATCTTCATCGATTTCATAAGTATGTGTATGATGCCCACTTGAAAAGTCATTCTTCCATGTTTTACTCGTTACGCGATGTTGGTCATCAAAGGTGTACTTTTCTTCGGCACTCAACTTATTCTCCTCATCAAAAACCTGTAGGGAGATTACATCGCCATGATCATTAAATAATCGAAGCTCTCGTTTTTCCAAATTCCCTGCCCCATCCGAAACCGTTAATTCCTCTTGGTTTTCTGTCCGGGTGTACTTGTGAAACTCCTTACCACCATTATCGTAATCAATTACCATTTGCGTGATGTGCCCTTGGTCATCGTAGGTAAAATGATAAGTTTGATAAACTCCGCTTTCTTTGGCAAAACTTTCAGTCTCTAAAAGTCCCTGCTCATTGTAATCGTAATGAATCCGTTCGACTAACTCACCCAAAGCACTTTTTTCTTCAGAAAGAATCAACTGGTTTTGTTCATTATATTCTTCATACGTATGCTCAAACTCTTGATTGGCATACTGGATAATTTCTTTTTTGCTTTTGATGTGTTTCATCTTTTTAAGAAGTTGATTTAAGGAGAATGAAAGCAAATTAAATGAAAATGATGGGTATGCATTCAAGTCAATCGCATATTTTTGTAAAATCCCATTTTTTTACAACATCGCAGAAAAATTATTGCAGTAGCCTTTCACTATCGATGAGCTGGTGAAGTATTCAGGATTAGGCGGGACTGTGATAGGTGAACTAGCCAAGAAGTTGCGTGAATCAAAAAAAATTGCATACAATAATTAATACGTCTCCGCAATCAATCATCCAAGATTGGTTTCAATCCAAAAATTGGACGGCATTTCCTTTTCAACAAGACTGTTGGAACGCTTATTTGGAAGGGAAAAGTGGCATTTTAAATGCACCTACTGGTTCAGGGAAAACCTATGCCTTATGGTTAGCTTGCTTAATGGAATACATGCAAGCTAACCCAGACTATAAAGTGCCGAAAGCGAAAAAAAATGGCCTTCAGATTTTATGGATTACCCCACTGCGCGCCCTTACGAAAGACATTGCTCGCGCCATGCAAGAGGCTTGTGAGACATTAGAAATTCCTTGGCAGGTACAAACGCGAACGGGAGATACGTCTAGCAAAGAGCGCGAGCGGCAAAAAAAGCACATGCCCGAATGTTTGATTACCACTCCTGAAAGCTTGCATGTGCTCCTCGCGCAAAAAAACTACCCAAGGTTATTCAAAACGTTGAAAGCAATTGTTATTGATGAATGGCATGAACTGGTTGGAAGTAAACGCGGTGTGCAAGTGGAGTTGGGACTTTCTAGGTTAAAAGCCCTAAAACCTGACTTAAAAGTATGGGGTATTTCAGCGACTATAGGAAATTTACAGCAAGCGGCGAATGTCCTGATTCCCTCTGGTGAGGCCACTTTCGTAAAAGCTGATATTCGCAAAAAGATTAGTGTCAGCTCCATCCTCCCCGACCGAGTAGAATATTTCCCTTGGGCGGGTCATTTAGGCATCAACCTAATTGCTAAAGTGATCCCCATTATTCGGCAAAGTACCACAACCTTATTATTTACCAACACCCGTGCACAAACTGAAATTTGGTACCAAAAAATTTTGGAACAAGCGCCTGAGTTTGCGGGAACAATGGCCATGCACCACGGTTCATTAGACCGTAACGTGCGAGATTGGGTAGAAGATGCCTTGCATCAAGGAATTCTAAAATTAGTCGTGTGTACGTCAAGCTTGGATTTGGGCGTAGATTTTCGCCCTGTAGAAACGGTCATTCAAGTTGGAAGTCCGAAAGGAGTTGCTCGATTTCTGCAACGTGCCGGTAGAAGTGGGCATCGCCCTGATGCGTTAAGTCAAATCTATTTTTTGCCGACCCACTCATTGGAGTTACTTGAAGGCGCAGCGTTACGACAAGCCACAGAAGAAGTAAGCTTGCAGGGCGATATCACACACCTAGAAAGTCGCTTGCCCGTCCGCAGGGCCTTTGATGTGCTAGTGCAATACTTAGTAACGTTGGCGGTGTCTGACGGCTTTGACTCCAAAGAATTATTTCAAGAGCTCAAAAACACCTACGGTTATCGGGAGCTTTCTGAACAGGAATGGGACTGGTGTTTAGCTTACATTACCACGGGAGGAAATAGCCTGGGCGCATATGATGAGTACAATAAAGTAGAAAAAGAAGGTGATTTTTATAAAGTAACTTCTCGAAAAGTTGCCATGCGTCATCGCTTATCGATGGGTACAATTGTGAGTGAGCCCATTATTAAAATTCGGTATAAACGCGGCGCTTACATTGGATCAGTAGAAGAATATTTCATTGCCCGCCTAAAACAAGGCGATGTGTTCCACTTTGCTGGCCGAAATTTGGAATTCCTAGAGTTGAAAGGGATGACGGCTTCTGTAAAAGATACAAACAAGAAGTCGAATCAAATTCCGCGATGGTTGGGAGGGCGTTTACCTTTGTCTTCTGAATTATCCGCTTTGATTCAGAAAAAGCTGGAAGGCGCTGAGTTTACCAACGATGTCGAAGTGAACAAGATTAAGCCCATTCTGGATCTTCAACGAAAATGGTCTTGCATTCCAAAACGAGGAGAGTTACTTATCGAAACCACGCAAAGCGAACACGGGTATCATGCTTTTTTCTATCCTTTTCAAGGACGTTTAGTACATGAAGTCATGGCGGCATTA
The DNA here is from genome assembly GCA_049600855.1 of Flammeovirgaceae bacterium. Lineage (GTDB taxonomy): Bacteria > Bacteroidota > Bacteroidia > Cytophagales > Flammeovirgaceae > JBMYQA01. Next base: position 34,278 of record JBMYQA010000016.1, read on the forward strand.
ATTGCCTACCGCATTGGGCAACTAGAACCCATCACCTTTTCTATGGCGATGAATGACTATGGTTTTGAATTGCTTTCTGATGTCAAAATTCCGCTTGAATATGCGTTAAGCTTAGATTTATTCACCACAGAAAATTTGGATTCTGATATTCAGGATAGCATGAATAAGACGGAAATGGCGCGCAGGAAATTTCGAGACATTGCGACCATTTCAGGGCTAATTTTCCCCGGATATCCAGGGAAGTCTAAACGCTCAAGCCATTTGCAAGCATCCAGCGCTTTACTCTTTGGCGTGTTTGAGGAATACGATCCTGATAATTTATTAATTAAACAATCTTTTGACGAAGTGCTCGCAGTTCAGTTGGAACACCCCCGACTGGTAAACACGCTAAAAACGATTCAAAAACAGAAAATTGTGATCAAAGCGACTCCACATCCCACACCTTTTGCCTTTCCCATTTTAGTGGATGGCTTACGCGACAAACTGAGCACCGAATCCCTCGGAGATCGGATTGCCAAAATGGTGGTGGAGTTTAGCCAAGATGGGTGATAAAAAGCTGCTTGCTGCTAATTCATAGTAGTACGGGCGTAAAACCTTACGCCCACCCAGCACAAGAGATTTATTATTCCCCACAATACCTCAAAAATCCCTCAACAGCCTTTAATGTTTGCTGCGGCGCTTCAATCATACCCATGTGGGCAACATCTTCTAAAATATGTACTACGGCATCTTTCGGCATACTTGCCTGCTCCATGCTTTGGGCTAAACTAACCGATTGATCATCTTTTCCAACAATAAATAAAATGGGCACTTCCAAGGTGTTAATCACCGATATCCCCTCATCCCGATCTCGCATCGCCAATTGGGTTTTCATGATGCTTTCCGCTTCAGTTTTGCAGCAACGTTTAATAAATGAGGCAATTTCGGCTTTTAATGCTTCCTTTTTTGAAGGGGAAAATAAACCCCCAAACATATTTTGGATAAAGGTTGCTGCGCCATATTGTTTAATGAAATCAATAGATTTGGTGCGTGTTTCTTTTTTAGGTTCAGGATCAGCAAATGCTGTAGAATGGAAAAGCCCTAAGCCTGCTAAACAATCGGCATGGTTTTGCGCATAGGCTAGGGCAACATAACCTCCTAATGAATGTCCAATCAACGTGTGTTTTCGAATGCCTAATTCCTCTAATGTTTCGTGTAAATCGGCTGCGTAATCAAGTAGTGTAGGAGCGGT
>JBMYQA010000016.1:35518-40628 GCA_049600855.1 Flammeovirgaceae bacterium
AAGGCAGGGGAGTTTGACCAAATCCGGGTAAATCCACGGTAATCACTCGAAAACTCGCAGACAGGTGAGTGACAAAATCATCCCAAATAAAACTACTTTCGCAAAATCCATGAACAAAAACAACGGTTTGTCTAGTATTTTTACCTTTATCTGTATAATGAAGTTTCATAGCTAATTGGAATTAAATGAGCATTAATGAAAGACGAGTTGTTGATTGCAAAATCTATCGTTAACTTCCGTAAACTAAACTAATGGATGTGCAGGATTAAATAATTAAGATCATGAAAAAACTACTAATTTTTTGTTTGACCATTAGTTGTGCTTTTTTGCTGTATGCTTGTCAAGATCAAGCCAGACTCAAATTAAGCCAACGAGTAAACTATTTGGTGAAAGATACGGTATTGTACGAGCACTTCCTCATGGAATGGGATGGGGTAGCCACGTATGCTTCTGCTTACGAGAAAAGTCAGGAAAAAGCAGAATTTAAAATTTACTATAACGAGTTAGAGACCTTCAGTCAACTGTTCAAAAAGTTACCTACAGCAACAGCACTTGATACTTGTTTGAATAAGCAAACACGCTACTTCAGTCCACTTTTTGTCGATGAATTGCGCCAAAGTGAATCGGATGGACGGATGTATAGCTCAGACCAACCGCTTGAAGGATTGAAAATTGCGATTGACCCGGTGCATATCGGGGGTTCTGATTCCATGGCGATATTGGAGAAAAAGCTTGTTAAGGTCATTACCGATACCAATGATTCCATTTTTATGGATGAGGGTGCTTTAACCTTGGCAACTGCTCGTATTCTGGAAATCAAATTAAAAAAATTAGGCGCTCAAGTCTTATTAACTCGACGGAAGCCTGGCGAAGCTGCTGTTGGAAAATCATTCGAAAGCTGGCTGAAAACCGATTTCCATACTTGGGTGCAATGGGATTTCTCTAAAGGAGAGCTAGACCGCGCACAGGCTGAATACCTCAAAACAAAAGCCGATAAGCCTTACATCTTTAATCAATATTTTAAGCGGAAAGATTTATTGGCGCGCACGCAAAAAATTAATCAATTTAAGCCAGACTTAACGGTGATGATTCGCTACAATGTAGATGAAGCCAATTGGGAACGCAGGGGAGCTGATGACTTTTTAAGACCTACACAGGCCAATTATTGTTTGGCTTTTGTGCCTGGAGGTTTTATGCGCAATGAATTAGCCACAAAACGAGATCGTTTAGAATTTATGCGGCTCTTACTTACCGATGATGTTACCGAGTCCACTCGATTTTCACGCATGCTCCTAAATCACATCAATTATAAGCTTGGCGTTCCTTCTGTTGCTACGGATGCCGATTATAACTTCTTAAAAAAGAGTAGTGTCCAGGTGGAAAAGGGCGTGTATGCTCGTAACCTTTCCATGACTCGACTCGTTCATGGCCCGTTAAGTTATGGCGAAGTGTTGTGCTTAGACAATGTGAATGAATGTGTTGCACTGACTAAAAAAGAGCTCAAAGTAGGCGAAATTGTCACTTCCAAACGAGTTGAGCAAGTCGCTGATGCTTATGTTGATGCAATGCTCGAATTCTTTAATCCAGAGGAAAATAAAATTAAGGAAGACGATTTGATTGAAACTGGGATGTAATCTCCCAGTTTCTTTAATTAAGCAAGTGCCTACACTTGCAGCTAGCATCTGCTAGCTGAATACATGAAGCCCGAGTGAATACTCGAACTAGAAATTACTTCGTTTACAGTCTATTAATTCCCTTTTTTAAGCAAGACCTTTTTCTGTGTAAAATCATGCGCAGCATCTAAGAACTCTTGCATTTTTTCCCAGTTTTGCATCTTTTCAAAGTTGTTGCGGTAGAATTTGTATGTGGAGATTTTCAGTACGCCATCTTCTACCGTCGCAGAACTGGTAAAACCTCCCGTATCGTTTTCCACCTTGCCCGTTAGCTTATCAATGCCTTGAACGGTATAACCCTCTGGTAAGGTAATATTGACTTGGTATTTGAAAGAACGCGCATAAGGCATAAAAATATCAAGATCGCGTTCTCGGTCGTCTTCTTCCAACTCAATTTGTCCACCAATTAATCGCCCTGCCTCTAAAATGTAGTTTCGCCCTGCTTTTTTCACAAAACTATTTAATGTGAAATTCTCAGTCACAATGAGTTTCGGATCATCCTGTTCTCTGCCGTGATTTACAATTTCATAATCTTCAAAACTATTGAGTTCTACATCATAATCACTCTCAATCGAGCTTTTTACTGCTTTCTCGCGCTCTTCATCATCAAGTTTTTTTCGCTTTTCGATCAACTCTTCCATTCGATCGCGATTGATGCCATAGAAGTAATTAGGAGAAAAAATGGATTTCGCATTGTACTTATCGCCATCATCTACAATAAAATCTAAAAATCGGATGACTGAATTTTGGTAGTTTCTTTTGCTTAATCCAGACAATTCCTGCTTTCTACTGACCTTGAGCAAATCCATTTCAGTAGTGAACTTCACATCAGAAATGACATTTGTTTCATTATTCGTGTGTTGCGAAGAAGGCGTGGTCGTCTTTTTAACATCGGCTTTTGTATTATTAATATCAACCACATAAGCTTCTGCATTTTCTAAAAAACTGGGCAATTCACCGTAGCGCGAATGCATGGAAAAGTTGCTGAGGTAAATGGGTTTGGTAAAGTTTACTTTTAAGACCAAAGAGGTTTCTCCGAAGAAAATCAAATCTTTAAGACCTGTGTAATCTCGATTGGCAACTACCAATACTTCAAATGGCACTTCCCATCGTTCCAACAAACGTGTAAATGTTTTGGCAAATCTCATCTCCGAAACACCTGCCGATCCCCGATTCATATATTCTCGCTCGATGGATTTATTATACATGGTATGCCGCAAGTAGTAATAAGTAAGTTTCAGCTTTTCTTCAGGAGACGATTTTTTAGTCAATCCAGCAACTTTTAGGTAACGTGCTACTTCTTTTTCCGTCGTTTTAACAGAAGGCCCAACGTAGTGAATGTGTTCGTTTACCAAATCAGCCACTTCCCGAGGAGCTACACTTTTTTTAGCCTTTCCTGATTCACCAAAAAATGCCAATAAATCATCCTTTACATTTTTTCGCGCATAAATGACTTGAAACTTGATTACAGGATATTCTCGATAGCGATAGGTCCAAATTTTAGATTTCAACTTTGGGCGATTCTCATCTACGAGGGAATAAATGATTTTCTTGTTTTCAAGATCTTCTTTTACGGTAAGATCAGGTGCGCCATTTACCGCTTTAAAATTGATGTAAAAGTTTTTCTCTACCGTAAATTGATAGCGTTGTTTCATGATGCTGTATGAAGCACTTAGAGTAGAAATATTGGGCGTAAAACGATAACTTTTGGCAGTTACAAAGGCTTCTTCTGAATAGAAATAGTAGTCAATGATATCGTTAGGTTCCAAATTGGGAATGGCAATTTTCTTGATATTACTACTGCCATCTCCTTCTACATCTACAGCATCTTTCATATCAATTACTTCCTCAGAGCCATCAGGTTTTACGATTTTAAAACCATAATAGAGCGTAGAGCTTTTGGTGTAATAGCCTCTTTTACTGGCGAGTTCATCTGCAAAGGAAAATTCACTGTAATTTTCAATTGCTGCTTTATCGAGCAGTTTAATGCGCTTGTGGTAATATTCGGTTAAGCGAAGCTTGGTAGTCCCCATTCCACTTAAGCCATATTTGTCGTATTCACTTTTAATTTCCTGACAAATAATAACCGCAGATTCATTCTTCCATTTTTCAGGAATCTCTGTCTTATTAAAATCTGCATCTGCTTTATTCCACATTTGAGCCCGAATAGCAGTTTCTGTGGTTTGTGCGAAAGTAAGATTGATGCAACATAAAGCTGCAGCAATAAACAGTAACTTCTTCATATAAGTAGTGTAAATAATAGAATAGTGATGAGCACCTTGCATCAAAACAAGGTGTTCGCATATGATCAAATAAATTAGCTTATTGTTTCGTTAGAGTCACTTGCTCAGCGTAAAATGCTTTCAACTGTTTGATGTTCTCATTCCAAGTTTTGAACTCCTGTTTAGGAAGCACTGTATTTTTAAGTGCCAACTTCTTTTTATAAATGAGTTTCCCGTTTTTCTTTTCGTATTGAAGCGAAAAATTGTAATGATCTTTATCAATCAACAATTTTTCTGGAAGATACGTCACGGCGTATCCTTCGGGAATGGTGAGCTCGATTTCCGTATCAATCAAGATTTTATAAGAGAATTGATAATCATTTTTTCGATCATCTTCCATCTTAAACTGCTCAAATTCCTTGAAGGCATCCAATTCGATATAGATGTCATTGTCAAAACTAGAAGTCTTGTTTTTTAGGGTAATGTCATAAGCCAATTCAATGTCACCGTCTCGCAGTTCCAAATCGGGCATATTGAGCTGATCTATCTTATAATTATTGTCACCAGAATTGAGGTAATATTTTAACGCATCTTCTTTTCGGTCATTCTCAATGGAGTTCAATCCATAGAGCAAGCTACTTTTACTTTCTCCTTTATAGATGTGCGTGATTTTACCTGCTAAGTCATCATTATTCAGCTCAACACTCATGGTCGTCTTAGTCGCATTCCCTTCTAAGGTTGCCTTCGGAATTTCTTTCAGCAAGTAGTTCTCACCATCTTCAATCAATACAGGACGGCCTTGGATGCGTTCTGCATATTCTCCAAAAGCCCCATATTTCTCGGTTGGATCTAAGTAGTAAACTTCATCATCCAGAAATACTGCACAAATCATGTGGTTGTCTACTGCCAAAGAAGGAATCGAATAATCATAGGCCAACCTGCGGGTTCCCATCCACACTAAACGGGCATCATAACCCGCTATTTTCAACATTTCTTTGGTTAGGTTAGCCATGCCTTTGCAATCTCCGTACTTCTTGTTGTACACATTTTGGCAAGCATCTGGTTTAAACCCAGCAATGCCATCTTCAAAAGCGATGTAGCGAATATTATCTTGTACCCAGTAGTAAATGGCGCTGACTTTCTCTTTATCTGTTGTCGCATCTTTCGTAATTTCTTTGACCTTCTCTGCGATGTCCGTTTGGTCATTCTCCATTT
>JBMYQA010000017.1:0-26914 GCA_049600855.1 Flammeovirgaceae bacterium
CTTGCTGAATATTTTGCAAGAGTTTTAGCACATTTTTTTGTGTACGGTAGTGAATATTAGTCATTTTAATTTCTAACATTCGACTTCTTTGATCGATTTCCATGAAACGTTGGCCGCGAAAATTACTCACACGACTCTTCCTCTTGATCAAAAAATACCGGTATCCTTTTTTGGGAATTACTTTTGTCCTACTTATTGCCTATTACTTCTGCCTTCCTAATCCCCTTTTTAGCGATCCGATTTGTACCGTTTTAGTCGATCGGCAGGGCGATTTATTAGGTGCTCGTATTGCCGAAGATGGGCAATGGCGCTTTCCTCATCAAGATAGTGTTCCACTCAAATTTGAGGAAGCAATCATTGCCTTTGAAGATAAACGTTTTTACCAACACCTTGGCATTGATCCTTTTGCCATATTACGCGCCGCACACTTAAACCTCAAAAAAGGAAGTATCGTTAGTGGCGGCAGTACCCTTTCCATGCAGGTGATTCGCTTAGCGCGAAAAGGACAGTCAAGAACTTTTCTGGAGAAAATCATAGAAATGATTATGGCTACCCGATTGGAACTGCGCTATTCCAAGAAGGAAATTTTGTCTTATTATGCCGCTTACGCACCATTTGGTGGAAATGTAGTCGGCTTAGATGCCGCAGCATGGAAATATTATGGGCGTAAAGCCAATCAACTGTCATGGGCAGAAGCGGCTACCTTAGCGGTTTTACCCAATAGCCCTTCGCTCATCCATCCAGGGAAAAATCGCCATCAACTTCGGGAAAAGCGTAATCACTTAATTGATCGATTATATGAATTAGAGAAACTAGATTCTACTACAGCTTACTTAGCAAAGTTAGAAGCGTTACCCGCTCGCCCCATGCCGCTTCCAAATGTGACTCCACACCTGACCGAACGCATCAAAAAAGCGCAAAAACAAGATCAAAACAAATCGGTAGTACACACTACGGTTGATTATAACCTACAAGTACGAGCTAATGGTGTAATCCATCGTCATTATCAACATTTAAAGCAAAATGGCATTTACAATGCAGGGGCGCTAGTTGTGGAAGTTGAAACAGGCGATGTGCTGGCTTATGTGGGTAACACACCTACCGAAACTGAGGAAGAAAATGGTGCAGTAGATGTCGTTCCTGCTGCCAGAAGTACAGGAAGTATTCTAAAGCCATTTCTGTATGCCAGTATGATTCAAGACGGTCAGCTACTTCCCCACGCAATCGTTCCTGATGTTCCTGCTCAATTTGGTGGTTATGCCCCTAAAAATTACGACTTTACTTATGATGGAGCACTTCCTGTAAGTGAAGCCCTTGCACGATCACTCAATGTGCCCTTCGTAAATATGCTGAGTAAATATGGCGTTGCTAAATTTCAACACAAATTGAAAGGATATGGCATGACCACCCTCGTTTATCCGCCTAATCACTATGGCTTAACCTTGATTTTAGGAGGCTCTGAGGCTTCATTATGGGATTTAGCTGGAATTTATGCGAGTATGGCGAGAACCCTGAATAATTTCCAAGCTTACAATGGTCAATATGATCTAAAAGGATTTCATCCGTTAAATTACCAACTCAAAACCTCAAGACCGCGACTTGAACGAAAGGCATTCCAACAACTCAGTACCAATCCCACCTTATCGGCAGGAGCCATTTGGCACACGATGGAATCTATGGTAGAAGTGGTACGACCTGGCGAAGAAGGTTTTTGGCGAAACTTTCATTCCTCGAGTAAAATAGCTTGGAAAACAGGCACCAGTTTTGGTTTCCGCGATGCTTGGGCCATCGGTTGCACGCCTGAGTATGTAATAGCCGTGTGGGTGGGAAATGCCAGTGGCGAAGGTCGTCCAGGCTTGACGGGTATTGTGGCCGCAGCACCCATTCTCTTTGATCTATTTAACGGTTTACCCAGAAGGCAAACGTGGTTTGAGCCTCCTTGGGATGAGCTGCGGCAAATCGAAACCTGTCGCAAAAGTGGTTTTCGCGCAGCAGAAACCTGTCCTGATGTGGATTCCACTTGGGTGTATGAAGGTGGACTAAAAACCAAACCTTGTTCATTTCATCAAACCATACACTTAGATGGTACAGGAACTTGGCAAGTACATAGCGATTGTGAAAACCCAACCGATATGGTTCATGAGGCTTTTTTTGTGCTTCCGCCGTCCCAAGAAGCGTATTATAAAAATAAAAACCCAGATTATCGTTTGCTACCGCCTTTTCGCGAAGATTGTTTAGCAAATGCTAGCGAACAGGTGGTGCGCAATATGGAATTGATTTATCCTAAATTCAATAGTAAAATTTACGTACCTATTGATTTAGATGGCACCCCTAGTAGTACTGTATTCGAAATTACACACCGCGATCCTAACATTACCGTATATTGGCATTTAGACGACAATTTTATTGCACAAACGCGCCAATTTCATGAAATTGCCCTCAATCCTGCTGTGGGAAAACATCGACTCGTATTGGTTGATGAAAAAGGCGAGCGACTCGAACGAAGTTTTGAGATTTTAGCAAGAGAAGTGAAAAATGAATAATAGTGTTTATCACGAATACGGTAAAAAACAATTGTAAAACGCATGATTACGCAAGAAATACTCAATAGAAAAGGAGCGAGAAAAGTGCAAGACATCCCAGCAGAAGTCTTAGCGTTATTAAACAGTGGAAAAATCGAAACCGTAAATCTCACGGAGTGGTTAGCCATAGACCATGCCGAACTGATTGCACATACTTTTCCTAGCTTTGGAATTGCTGAAGCAAACATCAAGATTCTTGTAGAGGCAGTCAGCAAGCAAAAAAAGCCTACTGCGATGAACAGCACTAAGCTTATTGGCTCAACACTTTATGAACTGTATGCATCAAAAGCATCTTTCGCTGCTCTTCTCCAACATTTACGCACACACCTCGCCGATTCCATTCGCGGTTATGCACCTTATTTAATTGCCGCAGATGAAACATTAACCATTGAAGAAAAACTCAACAACTCTATTGATTTAGTAAGTGATCATCATTTTGGCATTCGCGAAGTAGTGTGGTTTGCTTTGCGCCCTGAAATTGATAAACACCTTGATACTTCCATTCGCTTTTTAAGCAATTGGGCTGAAAGTGATGACGAAAATGTGCGTCGTTTTACTACAGAAGCGACACGTCCAAGAGGCGTTTGGTGTAAACACATTGAGCGACTAAAGGAAAATCCTGAAATCGCCTTACCCATTTTAGAAAAATTAAAAGCTGATTCGGCGAAGTATGTGCAGGATAGTGTGGGAAATTGGCTTAATGATGCAAGCAAAACACAGCCTGAATTTGTGATTGAGCTGTGTGAGCGGTGGAAAAAGGAATCACCCACCAAAGAAACGGAAAAAATCATCAAACGAGCAAGAAGAACGATTGATAAAAAATAGGTTGAATCACGAGAATAGCAGCAGCATAGTACAAATCCAACAGCTCGATGGTGTTATCACAAGAACATCCATTAACGAATGCGCACATTTACCTGTGAAAGATTCCCGAAAATAATGGATTTTTTAACTTCACATCGTTCCCAATTAAATTCACTTATATTTGCCCCTCTCTTAAACTCAGAAACGCAAAATATTCGAATCATTGACAACAACAAACAACAATTATCACATTTATGTTTTTCTATGCTTTCTCCTCATTTCTTGTTCGAGAAAAGTCACGGAGGAATCGCCTAAAGTCTACCGCACCCCCAAGCTAGTAGAAGGCTATAAACGGATTTTGTTAATTCCCGAAGGCAGCTTCTTCATGGGAGATGAGTTGGGCTTTCCGAATGAACAACCTGTGCATAAAGTACACCTAGCTGCTTTTTACATGGACGAAACGCCCGTCAACTATGAAGAATTCCAAACTTACGTTGAAGCAGGCGGTGAGCCTACCGCTTATTGGGATTATCCTTCTTATCATCAACCCCAACAACCTGTAACCGGAATTAGTTGGTACCAAGCGATTGATTATTGCAATTGGCGCAGTAAACGGGAAGGATTAGACACGGCTTATGTCAAGACGGAACAACTAGATTCGTGGAATTATCCCATTTGGAAGCGCAATGAAAAGGCCAATGGTTATCGGCTGCCTACAGAAGCTGAATTTGAATATGCAGCACGGGGTGGTTTAAAAGGAAAAAAATATCCTTGGGGAAATCATTTTGATGATGCCTATGCCAATTACGATACGGGTAAAGGCGTAAAAGTGGAGGGCTGGTGGCGATTAGCCAAGGTAAAGGAAGGTAAAAAAAACGCCTATGGACTTTATACAATGAGTGGAAATGTTTGGCAATGGTGCGATACGTGGTTTGCAGCTTATCAGTCCAGTGACAGTCTAAATCCCCAAGGGCCTCAAACAGGACATACAAAAGTCATCAGAGCGGGTTCTTGGGGAAGCATTAACCCAGAATACTTGCGGGTAGCATCTCGCAGTTTTTCTGCGCCAAGTAATTACAATTTTGATATTGGTTTCCGTTGTGTCAGAAGCATTTTTTCCGATATTCCCGATACCGTTGAAGTTACCCAGCAAATAGTTGATCATCAGTTTTATCGCTACCCCAGCGTACCCGATACACCCAGTTTAATTTGGGATTTTAGCAGTCAAGAGTTTGCCAATTCGTTAGCGCGCTTTTTGAGCGATAACTTTCCCAACTCTATCTACTTCCAAACAAAAATCGATCAACAAGAAATCACCACGCCTGAGCAAATCGCAGCTGATATCCTTGAAGTTTGTCATGAATATCAAGTCAATCCTTTATTTTTAACGAGTATCATGATATCGGAAAGTGGATTTGGAACCTGTTCATTTCCGAGGTGGTACAATAACCCAATGGCTTATCATTGGCAAAATCGGCTCATGAGTAAAGGCTTACCTACTTATCAAGATCGACCGAATCGTAGGAACCGAAAATACAAAACCTTGAAAGCTGCTTTTCGGGCATTTTGCAAAGGCATCCGCAGGCCTTGGTATGTTAAAGCAGCCCGTAAAGATTTAGATGCGTTTCACCTCGTTTATGTGGGGTATCGTGCAGACGAATGGATGCATACCTTATCGCGAGTTTACCGAGATGTGGTGGGCATGCGCTTTGATCCACATGTTCCTGCGACTAATTCAGGGAAGTTTATTTATACGGATTGGATAGAAGGTTAAAGTAATTTATCCAACCAACATGATGATCAACAATTGAGTCTCCTATGTGGTGGAGGAAATTCGGATGGCGTGTAGTAAGCAAACGGCTTATTAGCATTGACTAGCCTTACCATTCATAGCCTTTTTTCACCCTCAGCAAAACAAAATTTGCAAATATATGTAAAAGAAAATTTAAAAAAAACTGGAATATCAATTATTACCTCCATACCTTGTGTTCAGATGATTTGATCAAAGATTCTACTTCATTATTACCTTTATCAATTTAAAAAAAAAAGCATGTCAAAGTACTTATTTTTTATGAAGTTTGAAGTAATTGCAAGCAAGCAGTTACAGTTCGAAATCGCCTTAGACAAAATTCTTGCGGCTCACAAAAAATCAAAAGATGGTAGAGATGGCATCGATGTTTGGTTAACTTATGTTGGCGCTGGTGATACCACATTTGTTTGGATACCAATAGAAAAACTTGGTGAAATGGACAAATGGAAGCACTCTGTAGACATCGTTAGAGACGTTTATCCTGAAGAAGGAGATGACATCTTGAAAGATTTAGCAGATGCTTGTTCTTCTTGGGAAACTAGAATCTTACTTAACGATAACTTCGAGGATCGTAAGTAATTTATAATTAGTAATGGAGCACATTATTTGTGCTCCATTTTATATACTTATCTTACTAAGTAGCCTAACGATGAAAAATGATATCATATATACTGCTGTTGTCAACCATGAAGAGCAATATTCACTTTGGCCTATTGACCGAAAGATTCCTTTAGGGTGGACGGCTACAGGACCTTCTGGTACAAAAGAAGAAGTACTCACTTATATTGAAAAAGTATGGACTGATATGAGACCTTTAAGCTTAAGAAAAGCGCTGGAGGAAAACAGCTCAAATGCTTCATAAGGAAATGGAAATACAGGACACCTGACTTAATATCTGCCTTGAAATGAGAACCTTAACGCATCATACAACTAAATGGTTATCTAGCAATTGCTTAAAGGATGACATTTCAAATGTACGATTATTTTGTTTTCCGTATGCAGGTGGGGGCACTTCTACGTATTTTAAATGGCTGAAGCATATTCCTCCATCAGTAACCTTGTGCCCAATTCAGTTACCAGGAAGGGAAAGAAGAATTCAAGAACTTCCTTATGAAAACTTAATGCAATTGGTCGATTCCATTTATACGGATCTTCAAGATCTGTTTCAGGAACCGTGCGTCTTTTTTGGACACAGTATGGGAGCACAAATCGCCTATGAGTTGGCCATTCGTTGTCAAAAAGAAAACTGTAAAGGGATCAAGCATTTATTTGTTTCAGGGAGAAAACCGCCTCATTTATTTGAAGAATCGCACCAATATCACCTACTTCCAAACCAAGAGTTTATGGAGCAGTTGAAAACTTATGAAGGTGTACCAACAGCGTTTTTTCAACATAAAGAACTGCTTGAATTAGCAATTCCAGTCTTACGCGCTGACTTTAAAATGCTGGAAACCTATACGTACGAAGCAAATAATCCATTAAATGTACCTATTACGGCATTTGGAGGAAAAGCAGATTTGGAGTTACCCGAACAAATGTTGACTGAATGGAAATTTCATACTGCAGCACGTTTTCAATACTTTGTGTATGATGGGGGGCATTTCTTTATCCGAGATTATCAAGCTCAGATACTTTCAACCATCACTTTAATTCTTCAAACAACTATAGTATAGTACTAGTTTATTTCCACATCTGAAAACGTTGTAATTCATTACAAATGAGAGAGCTTATATTGAGGAAAATTGAAAAATTGGCTCAAGAAACTCCTGAACAAATTGCTTTTAAGTTTATTGCAGGAAAAAAAGAGCATCATCTAACCTATCAGCAAATTGTTGAAAAAGCCAAACAACTTGCCGTAGTATTACATGAGCGAGAAGCCACTCACGAACGTGTTGTTCTTTACTTCTCAAATGATCCCAATTTTATCATATCCTTATTAGCTTGTTTTTTTTCTGGCGCAATAGCTGTTCCGCTTAAACAGCCCAATCCCAAGCATTTTCATCAAAAGTTTGACAAAATCAAAGAAACGTGCCAGCCTAAACTCGTTCTTTGTGATCAAAAGTTTTTTAATCGAATTAATCAAAACAGCAAAACGCAATCAGGATGTGAATGGATTAATGTTGAGGCACTTGCGTTTAATGAAAAGGCGAAATACGATCAATACAACACTGTCCACAATGCACCGGAAATTGCCTACCTTCAGTTTACTTCAGGCTCAACCTCTTTTCCAAAAGGGGTCATTATTGAATTTACTCAACTTCACTTTGCCGTTCAAGATTTAGCTAATGGCTGGCCGCTAAACGACAAGTCCGTTACGGTATCATGGCTCCCTTTTTACCACGATATGGGATTAGTATTTGGTGTACTTTTCCCTTTATTAAATGGAGTCATGGGAATTATCTCAACTCCTACAGGGTTTATCAGTTCCCCGCTTTCTTGGTTAGAGACGATTTCAACATACCAGGCCACGCATACTTGCGCACCAAACTTTGCCTTTGATGCTTGTACAAAGGCACAAGCTAAATCTCCTAAACAACTAGATCTATCTTCGCTAAAACTCCTCATGAATGGAGCTGAGTTTATACAGGCTCAAACATTAACTGCATTTTTTGAAACATTTAATGCGTATGGCCTCAAAAAAACAATGTTCTGTCCTGGATATGGCATGGCTGAGGCTACGTTAAAAATCACCGCTTTACCTACCGAAGATTCCTACATTTCCCTTCAGCTGGATCGGGATGAATTTGAAAAGAATCGCATCCAGATCGTTCAGCGTGAAGAATCCAAACCAACTATAGAAGTAATTGGTTGTGGCTGGAGCGGAATTGATGCTGAAATTGTTATTGTTGACCCTCAGTCAGCTACACCCGTAGCACCAAACCAAATCGGTGAAATTTGGGTACACAGTAAAAGCGTAGGTAGCGGTTATTGGGGAAATGAACAACAAACGCAACAAACCTTTAGAAATGCTTTACCGACTACGGATAAACTTTTTTTACGTACGGGAGATTTAGGGTTCATCCATCAAGATCAGCTCTTCATTACAGGAAGAATTAAAGAACTGATTATTATAAATGGCCGAAATATCTATCCTCAAGATATTGAAGTGCTTGCTGCTGCTGCACATCAGGATTGCTATATGAATGCAGGAGCAGCATTTTTCATATCAGAAGGAGGAGCCGAAAAAGTGGTGGTTGTTCAAGAGGTAAAAAACCATGGCAATCATAAACAGCGTTATCAGTTGATTGCCGAAAGTATACGCGAAAATCTATTTGATGCACTAGAGGTCAATCCTGTTGATGTTGTACTGGTGAGAAAAGCACAAGTAAGTAAAACTTCTAGTGGCAAGATTCAACGATTAACCAACAAAGGACGCTATTTAAACAAGCAGTTGAATCAACTTTATTCATTAAAGGACGATCAAGTTAAAAGCACTGATAATCAATCCATTGAAACCAATAAAAGTTTACGAAAGTTACAAAATTGGCTCATTGCTTGGGTATCTGACAATTCGGGTATTGGCACAAAAGAAGTATCCACAACAAAATCTTTTGCGCATTATCATCTAGGTTCTTTGGAAATGGTTAAGCTTGCAGTTGATTTAGAAAAGCACCTAAACCGAAAACTTCCGACCACTATAGGTTTTGATTACCCAAATATTCAGGCAATTAGTAACCATTTATTGGGTTTCCCAATTGGTGAACAGGCAAGCCCAAAAAGGGAAAAAGAGAAACCACCCCGATCAGAATCAAATGACATTGCAGTCATTGGCATGGCTTGTCGTTTTCCTCAAGCGAGTAGTCTCGAAGCATTTTGGGAGTTGCTGCATAAAGGCATAGATACGGTATCGGAAATTCCTTTATCTAGGTGGGATAATACAGCGTATTACCATCAAAATCCCGAAAAGCCCAACAAAACCTACAGTAAAAATGGCGCTTTCTTAGAAGATATTGATTTATTTGACCATGAGTTTTTTCAACTATCACCTGCCGAAGCAACCCATCTTGATCCGAGGCAACGGCTATTGTTAGAAGTTTGCTGGCATAGTTTACAAGATGCAAGGCTCAGACCTGATCAACTACATGAATCGACAGGTACATTTATTGGGATAAGTGATCAACAAGAATACTTAGAGAAAATCATTGCCAATGGGCACATTGATAATTCCTACATTGCAACTGGTAATGCGGCAAGTATGGCATCTGGCCGATTAGCGAGTGCCTTAAACATTAACGGACCGTGTTTATCCATTGATACTGCATGTTCGTCTTCATTAGTAGCCTTGCATTTAGCCTGTTCCAATTTATTGTCAGGAGAATGCGATACGGCAATCACAGGAGGGGTTCAGCTCATGTTGCAGCCAGAGCCTTCGGTCATACTCTCCAGAATGAATCTGCTGTCACCCGATGGGCGGTGTAAATCGTTCGATGATGCGGCAAATGGGTATGTTCGAGGAGAAGGTTGTGGCATTGTGATCTTGAAACGACTGGACGATGCCATTGCAGAAAACCTGCCCATTAAAGCTGTAATTAAGGGCTCTGCAATTAATCACGATGGTAAGAGCCAAAGCCTGACAGCTCCCAACTTTACTGCCCAGTGCAAGGTAATCACCAAGGCATTAGCAGAAGCACAGGTAAAGCCGCAAAGCATCAACTTTGTGGAGGCACACGGCTCTGGAACCATGCTCGGAGATTCTATAGAAGTAAATGCATTGCATCAGGTATATAGAAAAAATCTGCAGCACGATGTTGTTGATTCACTGTATATCGGCTCAGTAAAATCTAATATTGGTCATTTAGAGGCTGCTGCTGGCATTGCTGGTTTTATCAAAACGGTTTTATGCTTACAACATCAGGTAATGCCTAAAAGCCTTCACTGTAAAGTTCCAAATACAAATATTCAATGGTCGGATACACCTGTTCGTGTATTGCAAGAAGCGCGAAATTGGAAACAAATGAACCATACTCAACCCAGAAGGGCCGGTGTCAGTTCATTTGGATTCAGTGGCACAAATGCACACATCATACTCGAAGAATACCGTCATTCCAATAAAAAAACGGAGCACAAAACAACCTCGCGTTCAAGTCACTTACTCAAACTTAGTGCAGTCAGTCCCAAAGCGCTGCAATTGCAATTGGAGGAATGGTGCTCATTCGTCAAGCATACGACTCATGCTCCCCAAGACATGACCTATGCGGCAAATACAGGTATGGCTGAATATGCATATCGGTTGGCGATTCCTTTTGCAAACAAGCAACAGTTGCAAGCTCAATTAGAAAAATGGGCTAAAAGTAACATTAACAAATTAGCCAATAACCATATCCAGTTTAATGGATTACGCCCAAACGTCGCTTTCTTGTTTACAGGGCAAGGAGCTCAGTACCATCAGATGGCTAAACAATTATATGAAACGAATGCTCAATTCAAATCAACCTTTGATCAGTGTGCCCAATTAATTCAGCATTATGCGCCCACTATTGACATCAAGGCAATACTTTTTGACCAAGTTGAGCGAGTGAATATTAATGACACCTATCTTGCTCAGCCTGCCTTATTCAGCATTGGTTATTCATTGGCAAAGTTGTGGGTTCATTGGGGCATTAGCCCGAACTTCGTTGCAGGACATAGCCTTGGTGAAATTACTGCTGCTTGCTTTGCGGAGTATTTAAGCTTAGAAGATGCCATCCAGTTTGTGGTGAAACGCGGAGCGCTGATGCAATCCACACCCCAACAGGGCGCTATGTTGGTTGTTGAGTGTAATCGCAAACAGGTATTGCCTTATTTATTAAAGTACGAAAATAAGGTTAGTCTTGCCGCTGAAAACCGTACAACTCAAGTCGTACTTTCAGGATACAAAGAAGAAATTTTTGCCATTGAAACCGAACTCAAAGCAGCAGGTTTTCAAACCGATTTATTAAAGGTTTCCCATGCCTTTCACTCTCCGTTAATGGAAGGCATTAAGGAAGAAATTCAGCAGGTCGTCCAAAATATCAAGTGGAAAGCTGGGAAATACCCACTCGTATCAAATCTTAACGGACAGCTTGTAGGCATAAAAACGCTAAGTCAACCCGTATATTGGTGGAAACATTTGCGCGAAACGGTAAAGTTTAAGGCCTGTTTAGAAACGTTAAAAGAACATCACACTTCCGTTTATTTGGAACTAGGTCCTCATCCTGTACTCACTTCGATGGCCTTAGCTAGCCATCCTGATGGCGTACATTGTTTCAGCCTACACCGAAAGCAAACAAATTGGCACGCGCTACTGAATAATTTAGGACAACTATTTTGCGCAGGATATCCAATTTCTTGGGAAAATGTTGAAAAAGAGTACGGAAGTCGCCAAGTAAGCCTTCCAAAATATGTATTTAACAAGCAACGGTTTTGGATTGCAACACCAACACATGCGCCAGCGCGTGCCGAAATAGCACAAGAGCAGAACGCTTCGCAAACTGTAAATATGCTTCACTGGTGGGATGAAACGCCCATAAGCATACAGCGACAACAGATCGAGTCATTTTTAATGGAGGAAATTAGTGATCTACTTCAATATCAAATCACCAAGAATCAGTGCGCTGAAAACTTGATGAAGTATGGGTTAGATTCCCTGATGTTGGTGAGACTTAAGAACAGGTTTAGCCTCCAATTTGAAAAAAATGTTCCATTAAAGGGCTTTTTGGCAAATCCAACGATCAACGCCCTATCCAAATACTTAGTTGGGCAACATCAAACGGCAGAAACTCAGCTCCCTGCACCGCTACCAGTTCGCGAAGAGTTTCCTTTGTCTTTTGCTCAGAAGCGACTGTACTTTTTGCAAAAGTTGTCTCCCTTGTCTCCTGCATGGAATCAAACTTGCCGTTTGAATATTCAAGGAAAACTTGACCGAACTAAATTAGCCTTGAGCTTACAATTACTTCAGGAAAGACACGAGCTACTTCGCGTGAAACTCAAAGAAGTGGCTCGTGGTCAAACACAAGTGCTCGTTCATGATCAATTGCGTCTTGAGTATGTGGATTTTAGACCGTATCATCCAGCAATACAAGAAGGCATGATTCAGTTGGAAACCTTGAAACAAGCACGAACAGTATTCGATTTGACAACTGAACTTCCTTTACGCGCTTTTTTATATCAATTGGAAGATCATCATTATCATTTAGTCATTGTTTACCACCACAGTATTGCAGATGGCTGGACCTTGGTCAATATTCTACTCAAAGAGTTAGCGCTACTTTATGTCGATCAGAAGAATCAACTCCCGGAGTTAACACATAGCTATCGAGATTTTATTGAGTGGCAACAGCAAACTGTACTCCATCGCGCACATGAGCTAAAAAGCTATTGGAAACAGGTTTTACAAAACTTCCCTACCCCACCTACCTTTTACAGTCAGCATATTACCGCTGCTTCTGATGAGGCATATCAAGGAGAGAAAGTCCACCTAATCGTTGGCACGCATCTTTCTAAAAGTATAGATGTATTTTCAAAAGAACAGGGCATCACACCTTTTTCATTATGGATGGGCTTACTGTATGTGGTACTCTCAAAAATTTCCAATCAATACGATTTGATTATAGGCATTCCCGTTTCTAATCGAGTAAATGAAGCATTTGAATACCTATTTGGGGATTTTACCAACTTTCTACCCTTGCGGATACAACAATCTGCTTTTACTACTTTTAAGGAACTATTGGAGTACATCCACAAAGAAAGAAATGAGGCCATTGCCCATGCAGATTACCCGTTTGAGCAAATTGTAGCAGACGTTTGTCACGAAAGGGAGTTAGAAGGCACACAACTGTTTAATGTCGCATTTGCCATGCACAATTACTTGCATGACCTCTCCCATGATTGGGGAAGTGAACTAGATGTGCAATTTATAGATCCAGTCGCTCAGTTTGATAATGGAACCTCCGAACTTGATTTGATTTTTGAAGTGGCCAGAACCGAAAAAGGATGGGTCATTGAATGTGAGTTTGACAAGCAGCGATTTGAAAGAAATACCGTAGTTAAATTGCTAGAAACGTATGAGCGTGTCATGGCGTTGGTGATAGCACAACCAGCACTAGAAATTTATAAAATACCTTTATTAGATTCCAACGAACAACAGCACTTTCTCCAAAGCTTGCACACCAGCCAGACCATCAACCAACAGGCATATGACACCGTACATGAGCGTTTTGCTGAAGTGGCAACCAACTATACAGAAAAAATTGCCCTGCGCTATGGCGATCAACAAATTACTTATGGGGAATTAGCCAAAAAGTCAGATCAATTGGCTGTCCACTTATGTGAATTGGGTGTTCAAGTAGAGACAAAAGTGGGCATCTTTATGGATCGCTCGATTGAGCTCATTATAGCTATGCTTGGGATTTGGAAAGCAGGGGCTTGTTTTGTCCCCCTAGATACCAAACATCCAGATAATCGCTTGTTATTTCAGCTCAGTGAAAGTGACAGCCAACTGCTACTCACTCAGCAACACCTCACAAATCGCTTATCAGCTTACGAGGGGTACCGACTCAAAATTGATACCTTGAAGTGGGAGTCCAATGTACCACCTCCCAAACGTATATACTACCCTGATGCTTTAGCCTACATCATTTTTACTTCGGGTTCTACAGGAAAAAGCAAAGGGGTTGAAGTAAGTCATCGCAATGTCATGCGATTATTTGACCAAACTCAATCCTTATTTGATTTTAATGCCGCTGACGTTTGGTCCATGTTCCATTCTCAGGCATTCGACTTTTCTGTTTGGGAAATTTGGGGAGCCTTACTAACTGGCGGTACCTTGGCGATTGTCCCGTCTGAAGTGGCTCAATCTCCTGAAGATTTTTACCATTTTATGGTTCAACATCAGGTTACTGTACTGAATCAAACTCCTGTTGCATTTAAAAGTTTATTCCAATTTGCACAAGAAAAAGATTCAGCTCCGCTGGTAGCCCTCCGTTGGATAATCTTTGGAGGAGATGCCTTAGACATGAGCTTAATTGAAAAATGGTTTATGCATTTCTCCCAACTTCAAACTAGGCTGGTCAACATGTATGGCATTACAGAAACTACGGTACATGTTACCTTCAAAGAGTTGACTTTGCAGGAAGCCAAACAATGGCAAATCAGTCCGATTGGTACTGGCATTCCTGATTTATTTTTAATGGTGCTAGATGAGCAATTGCAACCCCTTCCTAATGATGTACCTGGAGAATTATACGTTGGAGGTGGAGGCGTAAGCAGAGGATATACGCACCAACCCAGCCTCACGGCAGAACGGTTTATACCAAATCCATTTTCCACTACTGTGCCTGGAACTCGAATTTATAAAACTGGAGATATTGTAGTGCAAAGAAGTACAGGCGAATTAGAATACATTAAGCGCGCAGATCATCAAGTAAAAATCAGGGGCTTTAGAATTGAGCTGGGTGAAATTAAACAAACCATTTTACAACATGAGTATGTAAATGATGCGCATATTCAATGCCTGAAAGAAGGTGAAGAGCAGTACATTACTGCCTACATAAAGCCTAATCAGTTAATCCAACACGTGGAACAAACGTCATTATGGCAATCTGTTTTTGATCAAACTTACCTCAATACGGATACACAACGCCATGAAAATCAATTTATAGGTTGGAACAATAGTTATACAGGAAAAGCCATTCCAAACCACGAAATGGAAGATTGGGTTGCCGACACTTGCGCCAAAATAAAAGCACTAAACCCTCGTAGAGTATTAGAAATTGGATGTGGAAAAGGGCTTATTCTACTCCCAATAAGCGAATTATGTGATTTCTATTATGGAATTGACATCTCTGGGGAAGCCATCGATTACCTGTCAGAAAAAGTAGGTAACAACCCTAAAATCAAGCTCGAAAAACGCCCAGCACATGACATTACTGCCATTGACGAAACGAATTTTGATGTCATCATTTTCAATTCAGTCGTGCAGTTTTTTCCAAACCTCGATTATTTAGAAAATATACTTCCTGCTATCTTCGCAAAATTAACGGATACTGGCTCAATCTTTTTGGGTGATATTCGGGACTTTAGGTTAATCCAGGAATTTCATGCGGATGTTTTAGCGCATCGCATCAATGAAAACGAATTAGTACATAAGCATCAAATCAATACGCAAATTCAGGAAGAGGAAGAACTGTTAATCGATCCTGCATTTTTTGATCAATTGCCACATCGGTTTCCAGAAATTAATCGGGTTGAGTTGCAGCTAAAGACTAGTGCCCATAACAATGAAATGTCATTATTTCGCTACGATGTTACCTTGACAAAAGGCACATCCACAGTCCAAAACGCTAACCTTACAGGGGTGGAGTATCATTGGGGTAACGACATTACTTCAGTAGCCCAATTGCCTCAATACTTATCCGATGCGTATGATTGGATATGCATTCGTCAAATTCCAAATCGCAGGGTAGCCAGAGGGAATGCGCTTTTCAAAAAACTCGAACAAACTCATGAATGCTTTAGCTCGGAATTAAAAAAGTTGATTCAGCAGGATTTCCCAAATCACATTGAACCCAATACATTACTGGCTATCAATCAACACTTTAACGCCAAGTTGTTGGTGAGTAACGATCCTTTATCCTTTGATATACTATTTTATCAAAAAGATGTGCATCCCCAATCCATTCCTTCAGTTATTTTGGATAATTCACCTCGGGGACATGCTAACCTACCAGCTAAAGGGTTTGCTTATCGGCAAATACGGATTGCTTTGCAGGATTACTTAAAAGCGCAATTACCTTACTACATGCAACCTGCTTATTGGGTTTTCTTAGAACAATTTCCATTAACTGTAAATGGGAAAATAGATCAAAAAAACCTCCCTAAGCCAAATAGAACAGTTATTCATACGAATGAAGGGGCTTATGTTGCGCCAACTTCGCCGATTCAAGAGATATTGGTAGAGATTTGGGAATCGGTGTTGGGCGTAAACCAAGTTAGCGTAACCGATAATTTCTTTGAAGTTGGGGGACATTCCTTATTGGCGGCTAATGTACTTTCTCATATTCGCGAAACTTTTCAGTTAGAGATGCCGCTTCGATTGATGCTAGAATGTCAAACGATTGAAGAACAAGAAGATGCAATTGTAAAAGCTTTGAGTGAGGTCATGACTAAAGAAGCCTTAATCTAACCAAGTGAACTTGTAAAGACTTATGGAAAATAAAGAATCTAAAATCAGGAATTTTTCTAGAAGTGAATTAGAAAAGATACTCGCACAACGCAAGCAAGTGCAATCACTTGATAGCGATTTAACAATCACAAAAGTCACGAATAAACCCAAACAGGTTCCGCTTTCATTTTCTCAAAGACGGCTATGGTTTTTAGATCAGTATATCTCTAATTCCGCTGCCTATAATATACCCGTTGTATTAAAGCTCGTAGGTGAGGTTGATTTAAACGCACTGAAAACGGCCTTGAGTCAATTGGTAGAACGGCACGATAGTTTACACAGCATTGTGGTAAACCATGATGGCGAAGGCTATCAAAAAGTGCTTGAAAGTTATCAATTTGACTGCCAAGTTAGTGAGGCCACCTCACATTGGGAAGAAGAAATCCGCCATGAAGTCTTTCGTCCTTTTAAACTGAATGAGGAAATCCCTATTCGAGCAAGATTAATCAGCTTCCCAGATGCTACGGCAATTTTATGCATCACCATTCATCACATTGCCGCAGATGGTTGGTCATTAGGCATTCTTTTAAAAGACTTGAATGAATTATATGAAAACCAGCTCAGCGAGAACCCGAAGCAATTGGCTCCGCTTGCTATTCAATATGCAGATTATGCCCTTTGGCAACAAGAATTTTCAAAAACAGCGACATTTTCAAAACAAGAAGCGTATTGGCAGGATACTTTGAAAGACTGTGACAAGCTCCTTCACCTACCGACTGATTTTACGCGTCCTCAAGAAAAGCAATACACTGGTGCTACTTATTTGCTGAAAGTTCCCCAAGCGCTAAAGCAGCAAATGCAAGCCTTCTTCAAAAGTAAAGGCGTTACTGATTTTACGGGAATGATGGCTGTTTATCAGTTATTACTTGCCAAATTAACCCAACAAAACAGCTTTGCCGTTGGATTTCCGATCGCGAATCGGCATCAACTTGCGGTACAATCTTTAATCGGCTATTTCTCAAATACCTTAGTATTAAACGCTACTGTTGATCAGTCTCACAACTTTTTATCGCTGTTAGCACTTGTCAAAGAGCGGATGTTATCCGCTACACAGCATCAAGATATGCCTTTTGAGCGACTAGCACAAACATTAGTAACTACGCGGGATACTGCATATACGCCATTGTTTCAAGCAGCTTTTTTCTTTCAAAATGCTCCTTTGCCTGATTTTAAATTAGGCGATTGCCAAGTAAAGTACATCAACTATCACAATGGTTCATCGAAGTTTGATCTGACTTTACAAGCTACGCATCTGAATGATGAAATGGAGTTAGAATTTGAATATGATAATGCCTTATTTCATGAAAGTACGATTGCACTCTGGGCAGATAGTTACCTTCACCTACTTAAAGCGGTAATTACACAACCCCAAAAGCCCCTTCGATGGATAGAACTCTGCACCGATGAGTTGCGACAAAAATTCAATAAATGGAATGAAACTGAATTGCACTCGTCATTTACAGGCACCATTTATTCTAAGGTGTATCAACAAAGCCTTAAAAAGCCAACGGGTACAGCACTGGTACACCGAGATCAATCACTCACCTATGCTGAACTTGAAAAGCGCGTCAACCAAATTGCCCATGCATTAATCCAGTCTAAGGTGCAATCAGGTGATCGAGTAGCCATTTACCTAGATCGCTCGTGTGAGCTGATCGCAGCCATTCTTGCAGTATTAAAGGTTGGGGCATGCTATGTGCCAATCGATCCAGAGTATCCAGCTAAAAGAATTGCTTATGTGCTTGAGGATTCCGCTGCTACAACCATCATTACAGAAACAAAGTACAGGAAAAATACACGCAACTACCCCTGTATTATTAGCAATGAAATTACGCCACACGGCGAGGTGGAAAACATCGTTCCTAGAGCGATTTCGCCACAAAGCCCTGCTTACATTTATTATACCTCGGGTTCATCAGGTCAGCCCAAAGGCGTGGTAGTCAGTCATGCCAATGTTCATAACTTCTTTTTAAGTATGAATGAGGTCTTGTCTGTTGATGAGCAAAGCGTTTGGCATTCAGTTACAGGCATTTCCTTCGACATCTCCATTTTGGAATTATTTTGGACCTTATCCAATGGCTTAAAAGTAGTGATTCAAGATGCGCTGTTGTTGTCAAAACGAACGAGCAATCAGGTTAAACCTATGGGATTTAGCTTGTTTTTCTTTTCTTCTAAATTTGATCAGCATGATTCGTATCAGTTCATACAAAACTGTGCTGCTTTTGCAGATCAATCAGGTTTTGAAGCCATTTGGACTCCTGAACGGCATTTTAATAAATTTGGTGGGCAGTTTCCCAACCCAGTCTTAACCTCAGCGATGTTGGCCGCTACTACGCAGCAACTCCAAATTAGGGCAGGCAGTGTGGTCGTTCCTTTGCATAGCCCAATTAGAATTGCAGAAGATTGGGCGGTATTAGACCACATGTCTAAAGGAAGAGTGGGCCTTTCCTTGGCTTCGGGTTGGCATCCCGACGATTTTGTGATTGCACCAGAAAACTTTGAGCAACGACATCAAATCCTAAAAAATAGCGTAAAAGAGTTGCGTTCACTTTGGCAAGGCCAAGAAAAACAATACTTAAACGGAAAAGGCATCGAAAAATCCATTCAGATCTACCCTACGCCTTTACGCAACGATATCCCAATGTGGCTTACAGCAGCCTCTAACCCCAAAACGTTTCAAATGGCTGGGCAATTGGGTTGTCACCTATTAACGCATTTATTGGGACAATCTCCCCAAGAACTATCTGAAAAGATTAAACTATACCGAGACGAGTTAGCCCTGCATCATCCTGAAAAGGAAGGTAAAGTGACTTTAATGTTGCATACCTATGTAGGAGCAGATCCAGATGAAGTGAAGGATAAAGTATACGAACCCTTTTGCCAATACTTGTTGCACTCGTATGAACTCATCACAAAGTTAGCGCCTGATTTAGCCCTAGATGCGGATAACCTCACTGATGACGATCAGCAAGAGCTTTTAGATTACGCTTTCAATCGTTACGTTTCTACCAGCTCGCTCATTGGCACGCCAGAACATTGCTCCAAGCAAATTGAACTCTTTTCTGGAATGGGAGTAGATGAAGTCGCTTGTCTCGTTGATTTTGGGCTTTCCGATGAAAACGTTTTGCAAGGACTCAACTACTTAAATCAGGTTAAAAACGAATGGGATGAGGAACTGAATGCGGCAGCTTATTCATTTTGGCAACAGGCTCAAAAACATCAAATCACCCATTTACAAAGCACCCCAACGTTGTTGAGTCTCTTACTGGAAGAAAAAGGACTCACTTCCATACCCAGCTTGAAAGAATTGCTCATTGGGGGTGAAAAACTACCATTTTCACTCGCAGAAAAGGTACGGTTCAAAACACCTCCAACTTGCGCCATCAAAAACATGTATGGCCCGACTGAAACTACAATTTGGTCAGCGCATTATCCATTAACGGGAGAAGAAGTCAACACGATTCCGATTGGAAAACCCATCGCAAATACGCAATGCTACGTGGTGGATGAAAACTTGATGCAGGTACCTATTGGAACAGCAGGAGAGTTATTGATTGGTGGTGAAGGCGTAAGCACTGGCTATTGGAAAAAACCAACACTAACAGCCGAGCGATTTATTCCAGATCCATTTAGTGGAAAACATGGCGCAAGACTTTATCGAACGGGTGATCGGGTAAAATACCTTAAAGACGGCTCACTCGTATTCCTTGGACGCTTAGATGAACAAGTGAAACTAAGAGGAAGAAGAATTGAATTAAATGAAATTGCACATGCCATTGAGCAAAGCGAATCGGTAGATAAAGCTGTAGTGCTGTTGCAGCAGGACGAAAAAGACAATGCGTTTTTTACCGCCTATGTTCAGCCCAAAGCTTCGGTGCGCGCTTGGATGGAAAATCCTAGCGTCAAACAGCAAAAAACGTTACGAACGTATAACTTGAGCAATGGCCTGTCGGTATTCAACCATAACAGTTATGAAACACGCTTATTGGATCGAGAGATTTTTCAGGATCATATTTATTTAAAGCATGGATTAGCATTACACCCTCATGCTGTTGTGTTCGATGTGGGCGCGAATATCGGCATGTTTTCACTTTATTGTAAAACGCGATTTAGGTCTATTCAAGTACATTCGTTTGAGCCAATTCCAGACACTTTTGAGGTATTATCTGCCAATAATGACTTATACAATCTGGATTTAATGCTTTACCCTTTAGCACTTTCTGACCGCGAAGATGAGGTATCTTTTACCTACTATCCAAAAATTAGTGGTTTATCCGGCATCACATCCGCGCGGGGAAAAGATAAGGCTGAAACGCAATTGATTCTTAGAGATTTCTTAAGCACAAATAAATCCAATCTAACGGAACAAGCAACTGATTCGACTTGGGAGTCCAACCTCGACGAATACTTTGAAGCAAAGCACTATCAATGTCAAACGCGCACTTTGTCTGAGGTGATTCAAACATCGGAAGTCGAACAGATAGACTTGCTGAAAATAGATGTTGAAGGCAGTGAATTAGCCGTATTACAAGGAATTCAAGCACAAGATTGGGCGCGCATTAAACAAGTAGTGATCGAAACGCAAGGCGTGCAAATTACCCAGGATGTCATCCAACTCTTAAACCAACATGGTTTTGAAACGGCTCAAGAAGAACTCTTTCATGTAAAAGCAGTGGATCAAGCACAGGTGCTCGTCTGCATCATCTATGCAAGTAAAACGGGGCTAAGTAAGGAGATTACCCAATTGGAACCCTTTACGAAACCTACTTTCAGTCAAGAATTGGTTAAAACTCAGTTAGCAGAAACGCTACCCACGTGGATGATTCCTTCGTATTGGATAGCCCTGCCTGATTTTCCAACAACGGCCAATGGAAAAATAGACAAAAAACAATTACCTCATCCGCAAATAATGGCCAATAGCTCCAGAGAGATTATACCGCCTGAAACTGCCATTGAAAAACAGTTAGCAGCGATTTATGCCAATACCTTTACGACTGCTGAAATTAGTGTAGATGATGACTTTTTTGAGATAGGCGGCCATTCTTTATTAGCTGTTAGGATCATCTTTGAAATTCAGAAAAGTTTTAACGTCGAAATTACCCTTGGAAATTTCTTAAAAAACCCAACCATTAGCGCATTGGCCGAACGAATTTTTGAAGAACAAGTCAAGCTGCTCGGTTCATCTGAGGTACTCGATCTATTAGCTGAAATTCAAGATAATCACTAAAAAAATCTTCCTAACCTAATTAGAATAATGATAAGATGAGCAACGATTTACTCTCCAAGCAACTGAAAGGGTTAACCGTAGAACAGCGTGAAAAGCTAAATCAAGCTGTTCAAGATCGTATTGCAAAAATGAATACCAAGCAGGATCATATGCAGACGATTGTTCGCGATGATGCCAACAGATACAGTCCATTCCCACTCACCGATATGCAACAAGCGTATTGGGTAGGTAGAAATGGCACGGCCAATTTAAGTAACCCAACTCATGTGTATACCGAACTTGTGGGTAAACAAGTTGATGTAGATCAATTGAATAAAGCTTGGAATACCATTATTAAAAGACACGATATGCTGCGCGT
The DNA here is from genome assembly GCA_049600855.1 of Flammeovirgaceae bacterium. Lineage (GTDB taxonomy): Bacteria > Bacteroidota > Bacteroidia > Cytophagales > Flammeovirgaceae > JBMYQA01. The sequence continues at coordinate 21,961 of JBMYQA010000017.1, forward strand.
CTTCTTTCTTCCGAATGGTACGCAACAAATCTTAGAGGAAGTGCCGCCGTATCAGTTTGAGCAGTATGATTTACAAAATGAAAGCCAAGATCATATCGAACAGCAGCTCAACTCGCTACGCGCAGAAATGTCTCATCAACGCATAGATATCACTAAATGGCCGCTGTTTGATCTGCGCGTATTGCACCTACCTGACCATCAAACACAGCTTAATATCAGCATGGATGGCTTGATGGCCGATGGGTGGAGTTATCAAATTTTAATTGAAGAATTATTTCTACTCTATCAGGATGCACACCGTGAATTGCCTCCACTTTCGCTCACTTTTAGAGATTACGTCATTCATGAGCGGAAGCTCAGAGCAACTCCTGCTTATCAAACGGCACTGAATTATTGGAAACTGCAGGTAAAGGATTTTCCCGCTCCGCCCAAATTGCCCATGAAAGTGGAACCCAGTACGCTCAAACAAACCCATTTTGCTAGAGCGTCAGGAACCTTAGAACGTGATACTTGGAACAAGCTAAAACAGCTCACAAAAGACAAAGGACTGACTCCCAGTGTTTTACTACTCACTGTTTTTTCTGAAATCATAGGTACTTGGTCTAGCTCTAAACAATTTTTGGTAAATGTTCCTCGCTTTAATCGACCACCCATCCATCCTGAAATCAATAAAATTGTTGGGGAGTTTGCTTCTTTTTCTCTTTTAGCAATTTCATGGGATAGTTCAAAGAGTTTTCTGGAGCATGCACATCACATTAAAGAAAAACTATGGCACGATTTGGAACACGCACTGGTAAGTGGAGTTCAGGTGATCCGAGAGTTGGCAAAACACAAAAATCAGCTCGCGCAAACTACCGCACCCATTGTATTTACTTGCTTTAGTAATGACGCTGAAAAAGACCCTCTTCTTTTTCAGAAAGATGGCCCAATGGAGTCTACTTATTCCATCACCCAAACTTCTCAAGTTTGGCTCGATCATCACGTTGTCTGGAACTCAGACGGTCCTTTGCACATCAATTGGGATTTTATCAAAGAACTGTTTCCAGCGCACTTGTTTGAGCACATGCATACGTATTACGTGCAATTACTGAGGGATTTAGCCCAAAACAAACATTGGGATGATCGGCCATTTTCTTTTTTAGCACCTACGATTCCTGAAGCAATCGGTCCCAAAAGAGTAGCGTGGCAACATACAGAAAAATCCATTTTCGGGGAGTTTCAGCAGGTAGTGCAGGCCATGCCCAATCAAACTGCCATTGCATTACCAAAGGGTAAATCCATCAGTTATCAGGAATTATATGAACAAGCCTTAAAAGTAGCGCAGCACTTACAAACACATCAAGTCCATAAAAATACTCCTGTAGGCATTTGCATTACTAAAGGAGCCGAACAAGTAGCGGCCATTTTAGGAATTATCGCAGCAGGTGGAACGTATCTACCATTCGACCCCATGCTTCCTGAAATGCGTTTTCAAGAAATTGCTGCTGCGAGTGGGGTATCCATTATCATTGGTGACAAAGCGCAGCTGGCCCGACTAGAAAATCAGTTTACAGGTACTTGGATTGATTGCTCCTTTTGCTTTCAACAGAATTTTCCTCAGCATTTTCAACCTACTCCAGCACAAGGAGCGGATGCTTTATTGTACATCATGTATACCTCTGGCTCCACAGGCTTTCCCAAAGGAGTAATGATTCGCCAAAGAGGTGTTTTAAATGCCATATTAGCGACCAAAGAAGCCTTTCACATCACGGCGGCTGATCGCATATTTGGGCTTACTGGCATTCATCACGACATGTCGGTGTTTGACCTGTTTTGTACCTTGTTGGCAGGAGCAACACTAGTTATTCCTACAGGTAATCATCATCAAGATCCCAAAGCTTGGTTAGATTTGCTGTTAAACGAACAGGTTACCATTTGGAATTCCGTGCCTGCTTCTATGGCTTTGTTATTAGATCAGGCGATGCCCCATGTCTTCAATGACGCTCCATTGCGGTTGGTTTTTCTTGGAGGGGATTGGATTCCAGTAAACCTGCCCAAGCAAATTCAAACCACATTTCCCTCCACACAAGTCATTTCAGTAGGAGGCCCTACCGAAACGACTTTATGGAATATTTGGTATCCGATTCAGGAACTGCCTTTGGAGTTAAATAGCATTCCTTATGGCAAACCCATCGCCAATACTACTTACTATGTATTAGATGAATTTTTAAATCCATGTCCGACATGGATGGAAGGAGAAATGTGGGTTGCAGGAATTGGTTTAGCACAAGGCTATTTGAATGATTCTAAGCTAACGGATGAAAAGTTTAAAGTACACCCCATCACCAAAGAACGGATTTACCGTACTGGAGATTTAGGGCGATTTTTACCTGATGGGAACATTGAAATCACAGGGCGAATTGATCGACAACTGAAACTCAATGGTGTTCGAATTGATGCGAAGGAAATCGAACGCCATCTTTTAACACGCAAAGAAATAAAAGCTTGTGTAGTTGACAGCATCTCAACAGCTCAAAAGGTTCACCTTACTGCTTTTATACAATTTCATCAGGGGCTAGAAACTGACCAGGTGGAATTACGTGCTTTCCTGCTTCAGCGTTTACCGAAGCAAATGGTTCCTTCAAAAATGATGTTTATTGACCACTTACCCTTAACCATGAATGGGAAAGTTGATCGCAAAGCCCTTCGAACGATTAATTGGAAATTGGACGAATCTGCTCATGATCACTCTCAACCCGTTGCCTCAGCAGAACTTTCTACGCTCATTGCCATTGTTACGGATGTGCTGGATATTCAGGAAGTACATGTGGAAGACGATTTATTCAAGCTAGGAGCCACTTCGGTAGATTTAATTCAGATGATCAACTTGTGCGAGCAAAGGTTGAATTATCGTCCAGACTTGTCTGAGATTTTTCAGAATCCTACCATTAGAGGCTTTGTGCAATCACAAACTACCGCGGCATCAGTACCGTCAATTTCAACGCTTCCTTCGAAGCACTTTTTTGAAATCCCTCAGGAACTGAGCTACCCAACGGGAGTCGTAGCTGACCAGACAGCACGGGAACTGTTTAGGGCAAGCAAACATTATTTACGCGATGCGTCACCAGGCATTTTGCTTCCCCAAGATACGACCAGTCCTTTCAGACAACGAAGGTCTGTACGAACATTTGCCCAAGAAGAAATTCCGTTCCAACAATTTGCTGCTTTTATCAACTGTTTGGCTCATTACGAAATAGCTGGTCAATCGTTTGCCAATTATGCATCGCCAGGAGGCTTATATCCTTGTCAAGCCTATATTCATGTAAAAGACAAAGCCATTGAAGGGATAGAAAAAGGGTTTTATTATTATCACCCCATTAAAAATATGCTTTCGCCCATAACCTTAGGCAAAGACATTTCTGAGCAAATACATGTGCCACTGATTAACCGTCCAATTTTTAATCAGTCGGGATTTACCATACTGCTCATCGCCAACTTAAATGCAATTCAGCCATTGTATGGAGAAGAAAGTGCCTATTTAGCCACCTTAGAAGCAGGATATATCAGTCAGTTATTGATGCTTGCAGCTCCACAACAGCAGATCGGCCTTTGTCCAATTGGGAAAATAGATTTCTTAAAAATCAGACCACACTTAGCACTTTCCGACGCGCATATTTTAACCCATACGATACTAGGCGGTAAACTGCTAGATACAACTCATGTAGAATACGATTATGAAGAGGGTAGCATATGACAACAATAGAACTTAAAAATCAGCTTGACCACTTAGGTATTGTACTTTCTGTTATGGGAGACAACTTAAATTATCGTGCCCCTAAAGGAAGTATGACACCTGAGTTATTGAATAAAATTAAGGCACACAAGGCAGAATTGATCGATTTGCTAAGCACTACTTCTGCAAACCGTAAGCAATTCATCACGTTAAATCCACTTCAACAGCGATTGGTATACGTAAACCAGTTGCACGGGCAAAGTGTCAGTTACAACGCCTTCTTAGGCTTTCACTTTGAAGGAGCGATAAAACCTGCTTTACTAGAAGCCGTTTTTTTCAAAATCATTCAACGACACGAAGCGTTTAGAAGCAGGTTGGTCACTCATAAAAACCAACGCTGCTTAGAAGTAGTCGAACAAGTGCCTTTTGAATTGTTGCAAGAAGATTGTACCGCGATTAGTGAAGTTGCTTTTCAAGAAAAGTTAACCACATTTGCGCAGCAAAACTTAAACTTTGAAACATGTCCGCTCCTAACCGTAAAGCTGTACAAACGTGCTAGCCAGCAATACACCATTGCCATTTTATCTCATCATTTCATTATCGATGGTTGGTCGCTGAATTTATTAGCCACTGAACTCTGGAATACCTATTTTGATCCAACCATCACCTGTCCGCCAACACTTCGTTTATTTGATGCAGAACACCAACGGCATCAGATCGAAAAGAAGCATGCTGAAAAAGAATTCAAGTATTGGAAGCAAAAATTAGCCAATGCTACCTTACACATTGATTTTCCATACGATGAACAACCTGGGGTACCACAAAGGGAAAGCAATGCGATAGATTGCCTACTGCTAAGCTCCGAAGAATACGCTCCCATTAAACAAATCGGGCAAAACTATGGAGCAAGTACTTTTATGGTAAATACAACGGCATTGCAGTTCGTATTATCCTGTTTTGCCCAACAAAATAACTTTGTAATAGGCACCGCCATTTCCAATCGCGAAGGAAATAAACTCGCAAATACCATTGGTTCCTTCTCCAATACCTTGCTGATTGATTGTAAAACAGATGTTCAGAAAACATTTACCGATCACTTGCAAGAGATGCGAAAAACGATGCTAGAAGCCTATGCAAATAGTCATTTACCGTATCAAGAGGTGGTTTCGGCACTAGATCGCAAACACCTGAGTGATGAAATCGTGCAGGTAATGGTGGTACAGCAAACCGCACCAAGCTTCC
>JBMYQA010000017.1:26924-40534 GCA_049600855.1 Flammeovirgaceae bacterium
GTAAGCTACTTTAATGTTGATTGTGGGAAGGCCAAATTTGAAATGGGGATTTACTTCATTGAAAATGAGCAAGGACTAAACCTATTGATCGAGTATCGCAAAGACCTTTTTGCTGCCAATACCATCAGCGGACTTATTGATTACCTGAAGGCTGTGCTGCTGCAAATTGGGTCGAACCCAATGGACAAGGTACATCAACTCATTCAATCTGCCGATTACCCCTTCAGTATTCAGCATTCCCCTGAAGCAGCTCGTCCCACAGGCACTTTTCATGGAGAATTTGCACAACAAGTCTTCAAAAATGGAGATGCGCTTGCAGTCATTTCTCAGGATCAATGCCTAACCTATTCTGAACTCGATCAGAAATCAACGGCTTGGGCTCATTATTTGAAACAACAAGGATGGGGAAAAGGGGATTTGCTCGGATTGGGCGTAAATCGTAGTCCAGAAAGTATTATTGGCATGCTGGCTATTTTAAAAATAGGAGCAGCCTATGTTCCAATAGATCCAACTTACCCTTCTCAAATCAAAAGCCATATATTAAACACGAAAAACCTTCAGGGATGTGTGGTGCCCGATGAGCTTGCCCAGCAATTCGCCTCAAGCTCATTCCCGATACTTACCTTCAATGATATTGATGTTAAACACAATGCTAACCATTCCCCTTTAGCAGTAGCTGTTCATTCCAATGACCCAATGTACGTCATTTATACATCGGGATCTACGGGCTTACCCAAAGGAGTGATGGCGACTCATGGCAATGTGTTAAGCTTAGCAAAAGCACTCAAACAAACACTTTACCCCAACAATCAGCCATTGCGTTTCTCGCTGAATGGCTCCATGGCTTTTGACACCTCTGTAAAGCAATTATGTAGCTTGCTTTATGGAGGAGGACTAGTATTCATTCCACAAGCAATCCGATTTGATGGCTTAGAACTCATTCAATACCTGGAAAAGCAACAAGTAAATATCTTAGATGTTACCCCTTCGCAGTTTACGTTTTTAAAACTGGAGAATTTCCTCCATCAGTGGAAGCATAAAAAACAGGTACTTTTTGGCGGAGAAAAAGTGAGTACTGCCCTATGGGAAGAAGCCGCTGCTATTCCAGACCTTCAATGTTATAACTTATATGGAATTACAGAATGTACTGTTGATTCCACGTTAACGGCCATTTCTACAGCGCAGGAAGTGAATGTAGGAAAAGTATTGCATGGCACTTCCGTGTATATTTTGAACGAAAGCTTGGAGCCTGTTCCACAGGGAATGACGGGAGAAATCTATATTGGGGGAGCCAATGTAACAATAGGCTATTGGGATCAAAGCAGCCTTACGGCTTCGAAGTTCTTACCTGATCCCTTCGTGCAGCAAAGTGGTGCTCGAATGTACAAAACTGGAGATTGTGGTAAGCTATTAGCAGATGGCCGTTTAGTGCTGAGTGGAAGGATAGATCGAGAATTAAAAATAAGAGGGTATAGATTCAAACCAGAATTTATTGAATCGATCCTCAACAAACACCCCCGCATTCAGCAAGCTGGTGTGCTGGTGAATAAACAGCAAAGCAATCAAATTTCGGCTTTCATTCAAGCTAAAAAACAAGTAGAAAATGGACTTTACCAGTTGCCAAACGGGTTATCCATGTCGTATCTCAACAGCAATGAAATAGAATTTTTGTACCGAGATATTTTTGAGAATAATGCTTACTTACGTCATGGGATTCAGCTGCCTAAAAATGCCTGTGTATTAGATGTAGGAGCAAATATTGGCATGTTCTCCTTATTGATCAATCGTTTAGCACCCGAAGCTACTATTTACTCATTTGAGCCTAATCCACATGTGTACCATAAACTTGCTCAAAATGTAGCACGCTATCAAATTAAAGGAGCCGCTTTCAACTACGGTTTATCCAATGAAGAGAAAACGGCTGAATTTACATTCTACCCCAAGTTTTCTTTTTTGTCTGGCCTTCATGCCGACAAGCAAGAGAATATGGAAATGGTTCAATCCTATATTCGAAAAACGCAAGCTTCTTCAAGTATATCAGACGAATTAATCCAAACCCTATTAGAAGATCGTTTTGAAAATGAATCCTTAACCGTAGCACTAAAAACCTTATCTTCCTTCATTGCTACTCATCAGATTCAGCAAATTGATCTTTTAAAAATTAATGTGGAGAAAAGCGAGTTGGAAGTCTTAAAAGGACTTGCTCCAGCAGATTGGAAAAAGATTAAGCAACTGGTATTCGAATTCCATGATGACAAGCAAGAACTAGAAGAAGTCACCAACATGCTCAAAGAGCAAGGGTATCGGGTACATGTACAACAAGACTGGTCAACGGATCAAGCAGATCAGGTTTACTATATCTATGCGAGTGTTTATGAATTGAATCCGTCACAAGATGTTCCTCATGAGTGGATGGCACTAGGGCAAGATACCTTATCAAATCAACAGCTAAACCAATACTTATCAGCGTATTTACCATTTGGTATCTTACCATCTGCCTACACCATTGTGGAGGAGATTCCACTCACTGCTCAAGGGAAAGTCGATTATCAGGCTTTACAAAAATACCAGCAAGCTGTTCATATCGCTGCTGAAGATCATTCATTGACGGAGGTAGAACAACAAGTGCGTAACATTTGGGAAGAACTACTGGGAATTACGGTTTCAAGAACCAGTAGCTTTTTTGAAGTTGGCGGGCACTCTTTACTCTTAATGGCCTTAAGAGACAAAATAGAGCAAACGTTTAATTATGCGATACCAATCACACAACTGTTTGATTACCCAACCATTAGCGAGCAAGCACACATGATTCAGCAGTTGGAAAATGCTCAACCATTAAACCTGCAAACGACTCGGCAGCCAAGCACAACACATGAAACTACTCGTGAGGCTATTGCCATTATTGGGATGTCTATGCGTTTGCCAGAGGCCGATTCGGCAGCCGCATTTTGGAATAACTTAATCCATGGACACGAATCCATCAGCGCTTGGCCGAAGCCTCAATTAATTGAAGACGGAGTACCCGAAACCCTTTTTACCCGAGAAGATTATGTGAATGCAGCAGGAGTTATTCAAGATTATGCCTGTTTTGATGCCAACTTTTTTGGCTACAGCAATCGGGAAGCTTCATTAATGGATCCTCAACATCGCTTACTGCTAGAATATGCTTGGGAAGCGTTGGAGTCGGCAGGTTATGCGCCTACTAACTTACAAAAACCGACAGGCGTATATGTTGGGAGTAGCATTAACTCCTACATGATTCATCATATAGATCGCTTTAAGGAATTAATTCCAGAATTAGGATCGCATCAGCTCATTATTGCGAATGACAAAGACCACCTAGCGACTCACATTGCTTATAAATTAAATTTGGAAGGCCCAGCAGTTACTGTGCAAACCGCCTGTTCCACTTCGCTCGCTGCGGTACACATGGCCTGCCAAAGCCTAAAAACAGGTGATAGTGAACTAGCCATAGCTGGCGGAGTAAGTGTGCGCATCCCGCATCATGCAGGTTATATTTATCAAAAAGGGGGCATTCTTTCTCCTGATGGACACTGTCGTTCATTCGATGCAGCGGCGCAAGGAACGGTACCAGGCAGTGGCATCGGGTTGGTAGTACTGAAAAAGCTAGATGCCGCCATTCGTGATCACGATCAAATTCATGCCGTAATTTTAGGGAGTGCGCTGAATAATGATGGTGGAAAAAAGGTGGGATATACCGCACCTGCTGTTGAAGGGCAAGCCCGATGTATTGCTAAGGCCCTGAAAACTGCTCAAGTTGACCCTTCAGCTATTTCTTACATTGAAGCGCATGGTACTGGAACGGCCTTAGGTGATCCTGTGGAAATTGCTGCATTAAATGAAGTGTTTAAACAGGATGAATTGAAAGAAAAATCGTGTGCGCTAGGAAGTGTCAAATCAAATATTGGGCATTTGGATGCAGCAGCAGGCGTAGCTGGATTAATTAAAACTGTTCTGGCATTAAAACACCAAACGATTCCGCCGTCCCTTCATTTTAACAGTCCAAATCAAGAAATCGCTTTTCACCAAGGGCCATTTTATGTGAATGCCAAACTCAAAGAATGGCAGAGCAGTTCCAAACGAACAGCAGGAGTCAGCTCGTTTGGATTGGGCGGCACCAATGCGCATGTCGTGTTGCAAGAGGCACCACGTATTGCTAAAGTGCAAGCCGTGAGTAGCCATTTTTTATTCTTATTCTCAGCGAAGTCCGAACATTCATTGAGCCAAGTGTTAGCGAAATTCCTTGATTTTTGCCAAACACCGCCTGAAGAACGACTCATTGATGTCGCTTATACGCTTATGGAAGGTAGAGCTTGTTTTGATTACCGCTTTGCTTGTATTGCTTCTTCCTATCAAGAGCTTGCCGAATGTTTACAAACGGCGTTGACACACAAGGATTTTCGAAAAGCAACGGCCTCAAGCACACCTCATGTTCATATACTCACCCTACAAGAACCAGTAGTGAGGTTACAAGAACTGCGAGGACGTTGGCTAAATGGTGATTTGATTCGCGGAGACTTTTCGGGAGGGAATATGCCTTACAAAGTGGCTCTGCCTACTTATGCTTTTGAAAAAGTAATCCACTGGATGGAAGCACCAAAGATTGCACACGCTCATCCACGCTCATCAAATGTGAATCAGCACGATGAAACTCAGGCAGCCCCTGATGATGCGGTGGAGCCATTTGTTAAAAAAGCTTGGGAAAGCATTTTGGGAGAGCAGGTGGAGTCAAATACGGCTGATTTCTTTGAAATGGGTGGAAATTCCTTGCTGGCGGTTCAACTCCTCACACGTATTCAAGAAAAATTTGGAGTAGAAATCGAAGTGATTGACTTGTTTGATTTTCCTACAGTGGGTGAGTTGTCAGCACATATCCACTCATGCATAGAACCAGAACAATCATCCACTCAGCTCCTGCAAGATGTAGATGATTTATCGGAACAGGAATTAGACTTCCTCATTGAAAGCTTTGAGATCACCGATGAAGAATAGTACCATACTCCATACGGATGTTGTAATGAAAACGCTCTAGTAGAAAGTGTACCTATGATAACGATAGAAGAAAAACGTGCAAAGCTGAAAGATTTGATTCAGCAAAAACTGGCTAACTCAGCGCCTATCCCTTTATCATTGGCGCAGGAGCGCATTTGGTTTTTAGCTAACCTAAGCCCAAATGAGGCGATTTTTAATATCCCCTTTGCCATTAAAATCAAAGGGGAATTAGATGTGGCCCGATTAGAAGAATCCATCAATTACCTGATTGCGCGCCATCCTGTATTGAACATGCAGTTTGGTAAATCAAAAAATACAGCTTATCAAAAACTAGCGAAACAGCCGTTTTCGATTTCATTACAAGTCCAGCAGGTTCATGATGAACACTCACTCATGAAAGCATTACAAACTGAAGCGGCAAAACCCATTTCCCTTCAGCATCCTCCTTATTATCGCATTAAAATCTATCAAATTGGGCATGCAGAATGGGTTTTATTCCTGCTTTTCCATCATATCATTTTTGATGGCTGGTCAATGAGTATATTTATTCGTGAGTTAACGACTATTTTTTACCAATTGTCCATCGGAAAAGCTCCTGAGCTGCCCGAACTCGAAACCTCCTACCTGGAATTTGTCTTGCACGAACGCGTGCAATTTCAGCGGAATAGTCATCAAGCTTCGCTGGATTATTGGTTGAACAAGCTCCAGCAGATTCCTACATTTTTAGAGCTTCCTTTTGATCGGCCTTTGCCCACAAAACAAACGTATAATGGGAATGCGGAACTGCTGGTAATCGACAAAGAAACAAGTTGGAAACTCCATCAAGTTGCCCAATCAGAAAAAAGGACCTTGTTTTCATTGTTGATGGCCGTGTATACCAGCTTGCTCTACCGTTTCGCTAACCAAGAGGATATTTGCATTGGGTATCCTATTGCCAATCGCTCGCAAACTGGTACCGAACAAATTATAGGCTTCTTTGTAAATACGCTCGTGTTGCGTGCTAAAGTGGATCGGCAGCAAAGCTTTGATGTACTTTGGAAGGGGATACATGAACAATTGCTCCAAGATTATAGTAGAAGTCATGTGCCTTTTGCCCATGTGGTGAAAGCCTGTAATCCAGCTCGAAACAGCGCTCATGCCCCCATTTTTCAGGTGATGTTTGTGTTTAATAACATGCGCGTAACCAGTACACAGCTGGCTAACTTAGAAGTTTCACCCATCCAGTTACACGCGAATCAATCTCCTTTTTTCCAAACCTTATACGTAATGCCTAATGCGCAAAAGGAGTTGGTTTGTACCTTGGAATATAATACGGATTTGTTCGATGCTGCAACGATGCAATCATTGCTACATGCCTTTCAAGAAATTATTCAACACATTTGTTCGGCTCCCCAAACGGAGATTGGAAGATTGCCTTTGATTTCGGAATCAGCTTACCATGCACTGGTTAATCATCTAATACCTCCTGCTCCATCCATTCAAACTGAATCTACCTTAGTTTCGGCATATCAACAGCAAGTGGAGCAATCGCCCAATAAATTGGCTTGTTATGATGCAACGCATACATTTACCTATCGTCAAGTAGATGAGCTAAGTAATGCCTTGGCCCATTATTTAACCGAGCAACTGCCCAACGAAACCATGAATATTGGGGTTTGTTTACTTCCATCAGCTTACCTCCCCATTATTTTATTGGGCATCATGAAAGCTGGAAGAGCCTTTGTTCCGCTCGACACCACTTTTCCAGCGGCTCGGCTGAACTATTGCATAGCAACTGCAGAAATTCGATGGATCATCACGGACATTCAGTCTAAGCATCTCACGCAACCCTTTTCCGAAAAAGTATTGGTGTTTGATGAAGATCAGACTTGGTCAAATTTTAACACGGCAGCGATTCAGGATAATTCTGCGAACGATAGCGCATATATTTTATTCACATCTGGTTCAACAGGAAACCCTAAAGGGGTAATAGGCACCCATTCCAATACCATGCATCGCCTACACTGGATGTGGGAGCAATATCCATTCGAGCAAGGTGAAATCGCCATCCAACGGGTATCATTGAACTTTGTCGATGCCATTTGGGAAATTTTTGGTCCTTTGCTCAAAGGAATCCCCTTAAGGATAACCACCTTAGCAGAGCGCTTAGATACTTCAAGCTTTTTGTCGATTATGCAAGCAGAACGCATCAGTCGATTAACACTTGTTCCTTCACAACTGAAAGTATTACTGGCTAGTGGCTTTCATCACAAAAACGTCCCTCAACTGAAGCTGTGCATTGTCAGTGGAGAAAAACTAGAAGCCAGTTTGGTGAGTAGTTTTAAATCCAATTTCCCAGCTACGCTCCTGTTAAATTTGTATGGTTCTACCGAAGTAGCGGGCGATGTGACTTATTGGGAAGTATCGGAACAGGCCGCGAATAGGGAGGTGCCTATTGGCTGGCGCATTGGAGATACACAGCTTTACATTTTAGACGATTGGCTGGAACCTTTGCCCAAAGGCTTTACTGGAGAGTTATATGTAGGTGGAAAAACGCTGGCAAGAGGCTACAATCAATCGACTGAAACAGCCATGCGTTTTTTACCCAATCCATTCGCTAACCAGCAAGGGGCAAGACTCTTTAAAACAGGTGATCGCGTAAAATTTCGTGAAGATGGGGCACTCCTATACAAAGGCCGTGTAGACGACCTATTAAAAGTACGTGGAATACGGATTCATCCAACAGAAATTGAACACGAGTTACTCAAATTGGGAGGAATACGCGACGCAGTAGTGGTGAGTCAAAAAATGGATGGTTTTGATAAGCTCATCGCCTTTGTAAAAACAGAAAATCAGGCCGATGATCAGGAACCTCGCAAACTAGAAGCTTCCAACTACCGCTTGGAGCTGTCACAGCGATTACCAGGCTATCTACTTCCAGATTATTACATCGCACTGCCACATTTTCCTCGGCTATATAATGGAAAATTAAACAGAAATGGCTTCCCTCAGGTAACTGAGCTCATGAATGAAGAAGTCGCAATTACAGGAATTTTCAATGATCTTGAACAACAAATTGCCCAAGTTTGGGCAAATTATTTAAAAGTAACGATTCACAACAGCTCAAGCAACTTTTTTGACCTTGGTGGCGACTCTTTGCTGCTACAGCAAATACACCCTCAAATACAACAGCTCGTCGGACAAGAGCTTACTGTTTTGGATCTTTTTCAATACCCAACAATTGCTGAAATGGCTACATTGGGCAAAATAAAATCGGCAGGATATTCACCAGCGAAAAAGGAAGATAATCGGGTAGCCAAACGAAAAAACTTGTTGAGAAAACATCGAGCTAGAGTAAAGAAATAACCTAATAAACGAACTACTATGGACGATCAATATACTGGCAGCGAAATTGCAATCATTTCAATGGCATGTAAATTCCCAGAAGCCAACTCCCCTGAAAGTTTTTGGGAAAACTTACGCAATGGTAAATGTGCCGTCAAGTTTATGGATGATCATGAGCTTGATCCATCTGTACCTGCTCACTTACAAAAACATCCTGATTATGTAAAGGCAAGTATTCCATTGCAAAGCCCTGAGTTATTTGATAGTGCATTTTTCGGTTTCAATCCTAAAGAAGCCGCACTCATGGACCCACAGCATCGGCTATTTTTAGAAATTTGCTGGGAAGCGATGGAAAGAGCTGGACATCCGCTGCTGAATAACGATCGTGTGGGTGTTTTTGGCGGTTGTGCGGCAAGTAGTTACATCATGCAAATTATGCAGACTGTTCCAGAAGTGTTCCAAGATTTGGACTTCTTTCAATACAGTTTTTTGAATGATAAAGATTATTTTACCACCCGCGTTTCCTATAAGCTTGGACTATCTGGACCTAGTGTTGGCATTCAGACGGCCTGTTCTAGCTCTTTAGTAGCGGTGCATTATGCTTGCCAAAGTTTACTCATTGGCGAGTGCGATATGGCATTAGCTGGCGGGAGCAGCATTCGATTCCCCCAAAATTTGGGCTATTTGTATAAAAAAGGGCAAATTCTATCGCCCGATGGCTATTGTCGTCCTTTTGATCAACAAGCAAATGGAACCATTTTTGGCAACGGCGTGGGAGTCGTCTTACTGAAACGACTGGCAGATGCCTTAGACGACAACGATCATATTCTTGGGGTAATTAAAGGAAGTGCCATCAATAATGATGGCATCCAAAAAATTGGATATACCGCTCCATCGGTAAAAGGGCAACGAACGGTCATTCAAGAAGCCATGGGAATGGCAGAAGTCACTCCTGAACAAATTGGATATGTTGAAGCACACGGCACCGCTACAGCTTTAGGCGATCCAATAGAGATTGAAGCATTAACAGCTGCCTATCAAGAATTAGCTTCAACATCGCCTCATTGCCCTATTGGATCGGTTAAATCTAATATTGGCCATCTTGATGGTGCAGCGGGAATTGCAGGACTCATTAAGTGTGTGTTAATGCTCCAACATGCCGAAGTTCCACCTACCTTGCACTATCAACAAGCAAACTCCGCGATCAACTTTGATCAAACGCCCTTCCATGTCAATAATGAATTGCTGAAATGGACAAAACAAGCAGACACTCAACGGCATGCTGCCGTCAGTTCTTTTGGCATTGGTGGAACAAATGCACATGTGGTGTTGGGCGAGGCTCCTTCTAAAGTAAACCACCCTCAAAATCACAGCACTTCATTAGTGGTTCTTTCTGCAAAAACTCCATCAGCGCTTGAAAAATCCTGTACAAATTTGATTGCGCATCTGCAAAGTCATCCTGAGCAAACGCTGATGGAAATAGCTTATACACTCCAAAAAGGACGTACCCCTTTTAGCTATCGTTATTCCTTTGTTGCGAAGAATCACGAAGAAGCAATTGCACAATTATTGCTCCTTCAGCAAACCAACAAAGCGCAACTAGCGGCCTTAAAAAAGGAAGTCGTTTGGGTGATGGAAGAGGATGTGGCAAAATTACAAGCTTTTGCCCATCAATGGTACGGCAAAATCCCGCAGTTCACCCAATGCATTGATCAAGCCGAAACTTACCTTGCAAGGCAACAATTCAGCCTGAAAAAATACATTGATGGCAACACCCAAACGGTATCCATCACAAGCCAAGAAACACATTTGCTCCAATTTGTAACGCATTATGCTTTTGGAAGTTTTTTGGTAAGCTTGGGCATTCGTCCTCATTACATTCAAGGAAACACATTAGGCAAGCTCGTTGGTGCTTGTTTGGCTCAGGTGTTATCGCTTGAAGCGAGTATCCAACTACTGATTGAGCATCTTCATGATGCAGTGGAAACGACTTTTCAAGCGCAAGCCATTCAAGAAGCTCTTCAAAAACACCAGCTCAACAGCAATTACTTTTTAGAAGCTCCTGCTGTAGCGATTCAAAGGCAGGAAATCATCACCATTTCCCCTCATTACTTCGAAAAACTGGATCATTGGGATGAAGTGGCCAAATGGCAACTGATTGGCCATGTGTGGCAACAAGGTGGAGCTATTGATTGGGAACAAATATATCACCAAGACAAAATCTATCGGGTACCATTGCCAACCTATCCTTTTGAGTATGGGCATTTTGGCATTGATACGATAAAACAATTTGCAGCCGAGCAGCAAGCACCGCTAGCTCAAAACCGTACTCTTTATACCAAAACTGCGTATGAACAGCCCGAAACTGGTTTGGAAGAACAAATGGCAAATAAGCTTTGTCAGATTTTGGGTTATGATCAAATTGGGAGAAAAGACGACTTGTTCGAATTGGGTCTTGACTCGCTAAATATGACTCAATTTACAAATTGGCTTCATCAAAACTATAAAGTAACGTTGGAGTTGGAAGACATTTTAGAGTTAGCCACAATTGAAGAGATTGCTGCACACACTACTGAACAACTTACTGAATTACTTAATCAAATGAGTGAGGAAGAAGTGGAAAAAATTTTACAATTATTTTAAGGGGTTCATATGAAAAGCCAAGAATTGCTACAAGATCAGAAAAATTGGTCGAATGCAAAAAAATTGCTCTTACAGAAATTGCTTCATGGAAAAGCGGACACGAATTCCATTCCAAAAGCGCAGGAAAGTAATTTATATCCGCTTTCGCTCGCCCAAAAGCGGATATGGTTTTTGGAAGAATTGGTGCCTAACCAAGCTGTTTTTAATGTTCCTATGGCTTTTAAAATTGAAGGAAAGCTGGATGTCGGAATACTAAAAAACAGCATCAAGGAATTAAGTAAGCGACATCGCATCCTGTCCAGCAAAGTGGTTATTGAACACGGAGAACCTTATCAAACCTTATCTCATGAATCCCCTGAGTTAACCATCGTTTCCCCTCAACACGAGGAAGAGGCAGATTGGCAATGGGCTGAAAAGTTGGCAGCTCAAGAAGCCCAAAAACCCATTTCCATTCATGAAGGTAATTATGCGCGTTTTACCTTGTATGCAGTTGCTGACGATCAGTATTTATTAGTCATGGTTTTGCATCACATCATCTGCGATGGCTGGTCTTTTGGAATTATCTTTGAAGAACTGGCAAATGCCTATAAAAAATTAACGGGGCAATCAAGTAGCCAACAGCATGACTTGCCCATTCAATATACTGATTTTGCAGTATGGCAAAATCAACCCGCTTACCTGAATACGGCCTTGCCCCATATTCAGTATTGGAAAAGTAAGCTACAAGGTAAAAAGGCTACACAACCCTTATCCTTCAAGCAACCATTAAAAACAAATGAACTGACCTATCAAGGAAAGCGCCTCTACTTTGAGTGGAATACCTCGTTAACTTCACAATTAGAACGCTATGCGAAAGCAAATAAAGTAACACTCAACATGTTGCTAACCGCCTTGTATAAACTCGTTTTTTACTGTTATACACATGAAAAAAACAATCTCTTAGGTATTCCAATTGCCAATAGGAACTTGCCAGAATTGGAGAAGTTGGTCGGTTTTGTAGCAAATACCTTAGTAATTCAAACTGAAATAGATGAAAGCCAATCTTTTACAACCTTTATGGAACAGGTAAAAGAAACCTGCCTCAATGCTTATAAACACCAAGATGCTCCTTTTGAAAAAGTGATAGAAGCCTTACAACCTGAACGCCAACTCAATCATTCCCAGTTGTTCCAAACAGCTTTTATCTTCCAAAATGCGCCGATGAAGCGTGTCGATTTCGCAAATTTAACCTTAAGCATGGTTGACATCCATAATGGAACAGCTCAATTTGAGATTTCATTAACGATGACTATGCTTCAAGATCGATTGAAGGGATTTTTTGAATACCAACAATGCTTATTTTCGGATCAAGATATCCAGCACTTCTCCGAAAAATTTGAAGCGCTCGCCTTATGTATGCTAAAAAACCCTGATTTGCCAATTTACCAATTGAAGGAACAATTGAACATTCCTGCTCAATTAGCGCCTGCTCCCCAGCCCATTTATAACATCAGTAAAAGGTTTGAGGCCATCGCACAGCAATATCCTCATGCAATCGCCATCAAATATGGAGCAAGCGAATTGAGTTATCAGCAATTGAATCAAAAAGCGAACACATTGGCGCATCAATTAATTGATCATGGCGTGAAACCCAATGATTTGGTCGCCATCTTCTGTCATAAATCTACTGAAATGCTGATTGGGCTTATCGCCATTTTAAAAGCAGGCGCTGCTTATTTGCCCTTAGACCCCATCAATCCGCAAGCAAGAATCAAGTTGATTTTGGAGCAAGCAGCCGTGAACACCTTATTGCTACAGCCTGATTTACAAGAAACCTTTGACAATTTGGGCATTAACGCTATCCAACGACTCCATTTACGAAGCGATGAGGAAGAAACGGAAACCAATCCAGATCGACAGGTTAGTGACTTGCAACAAGCCTATGTGATGTTTACTTCTGGTTCTACTGGCATACCAAAAGGCGTAATGGTATCACACCTGAACGTATGCCGTTTATTTGATGCATTGGAACAAGAAATAAAGTTTAACCATCAAGATGTTTGGACGCTGTTTCACTCTTTTGCTTTTGATTTTTCTGTATGGGAGATTTGGGGAGCGCTTTTGTATGGAGGAAAGCTGATTATTGTTGATTATTGGGAAAGCAGGTCGCCCGAAACATTCTACAAACTGGTACACAAAAATAAAGTCAGCGTACTGAGTCAAACCCCCTCGGCTTTCTATCAGTTAATGGATCAATGGTTAGAAAATAACCAAGCATCTACAGGAGCGTTAAGGGTAGTCGTCTTTGGTGGTGAAGCCCTGCATTTGCAGCGTTTATCGCCTTGGATCGAGCGTTTTGGAGCGCAGAAACCAGCATTAATTAACATGTATGGCATTACCGAAACCACCGTTCATGTAACAAACTATAAAGTATCAAAACAGGAATTAGTAGCAGAACACCTCATAGGCGAACCCATTGCTGACTTATCGGTACATGTATACGATGAAAATATGCAAGTTGTTGATGACTTACAGGAAGGTGAAATGTATGTTGGGGGACTAGGAGTAAGTCAAGGTTATTACAATTCGCCTCGCTTAACGGCTCAACGCTTTGTTCCTGACCCCTACTCGACCAAAGGCGAACGTTTATT
>JBMYQA010000018.1:0-40322 GCA_049600855.1 Flammeovirgaceae bacterium
GATTCCAAGAATTCTATCCATTCTCGAGCGATCGCTTCATCTTCAGGATTTTCACGACGTTGGTGAGCTAAGTAAGCTAAGGCTTCTAAGGTGTACCAATTCGGACTGGTTTGGGGAATATTGATTAGCTCTTGGAATACCTGAACAGCCTGTTCTGTTTTTTCCTCTTTTACATAATAAAAACCAAGGTACACTTTTGGATAAGGGTTTTCTGGAGATTTGTGAATAAACGCTTGGGCAATTTCTTCGATGTTATAAGTGAGGCTGTCAATTCCTTGTTCATGTAATATGCTGAGCGCATGGAGGTCGGATAGGTGATGTGGATATGGAGGTTTTAAAAAGGCACTAAAGTTTAATAGTTGCCTACTAAGCTGGTATTGTTCTGCATCAATGCCTCCCATAAAACTGGCTGCTAATGCGGTTGCTCTCAATTTTTGATGATAAAACGCTATATAATCATCCCGTTTAAAGGTGGCAAAGGCGTTGAACCATTCTTGTTGCTTAGTACCATCAAAAAAGTCGAGTTTTTTAGGCCAATCATACACAAAGTGTTCTAAAAAGGCCATTGCAAATAAGGAATACGTAACATCTCCATAAATCAAACGCGCCGGATCACTCAATAAGTTAGTATTAGCCAGCAAGATAAATGTCAGATCTTTATTGGGAACCTTTAAAAATAGACTCGAAAAACAATCATTTTGGCCATAGCCCCAATACAAGGAATCTTCAATAAAGTTTTGGGAGAAGATGCCTAATCCGTAAGGCTGCTTTTCCCCTGAATTAGATATGTAGGGGCTAGTCATTTGTTGAAAGCGCTGTTGGGATAGCAATGAAAATTCATTTAAAGCATCATCAAACTGTGCTAAATCCCTTACTGTAGAAACAATGCCTGAAGCGGTACTCAAACCAGGATCGTAAATTCCCGCTTCATTTGGTGGGAAATAAGGAGTGGCTAATCTAGGTTGAAGTGCTTGAACTTTAGCATGATTAGTAAGTCCGTACGTAGATTTTAAATCGAGTTTATCGATGATATAATCTTGCAACAACTGCTCATAGGTTTGACTACTGACGTGTTCAACAAGCTGTGTTAACAAACTAAATCGGCTACTGTAAAGAAAACCATTTCCCGGCGTTCCTTGTGAGGTATGGGCTAACAAGTGTTTCACCTTAATGGCCTCATTTAATGGTGTTTGTAGCAAATAGGTTTTCACACTTTTTTCTAAATCCAATTTACCTTCCTCCACCAATTGAAAAATAATGGTAGCCGCAAAAATCTTGGAAACAGATGCAATGGGAAACAAAGTTGCCGAATCGACAGGAGTTTGCGTGTCGATATTGGCAAAACCTTGATAATGCTCATAGCGAATCTGATCGCCACTTTTTACCAAAATAGCTAGACCTGGAATGTTGAAGTATGTTTGGAGTTGATCCATAGCTTGCTGGAAGCGATCAGTTTTTGTTGTTTGGGTATCTGCTGTGGGGGAACAGGAAATTAAACTGGCTAGCAGTGCAAAACACAATACGTATTTCATTATAGTGAATTTTAATTTAAGGCTGCTTTAATGACAGATATTTTTTAGGATAGTTGCTTATTGAGGGCAACTTAGTTGATCATTTTAGCATCCAGCGTACGTTCACCCAAAAAACACCTTAAATACGTGTTTTTGAACCCTTGATTCACATGAAGAATGTTGAGTTTCAAGCGCAACACTTAAAAAGTTGAGGCAGAAAAGTCTGACCTATAGGAATCCTCAACTAGTACAACTTAAAAATATGGATTACTTAACGGGTAATATATTTATTTTGTAAATAGTTAAGTATTTAATAATCAGTAGTTTAAAGTTGATTTGTGTGGGTAATCTTGGCATTTACTTTGCAAGGATTAAAGAAAATAAGCGACTAAGTTTGGAGCTGTTATATTTTACCTAATTTTGCAGATTATTAGTATAAAAGCAGCATGTTTTTCATTTATTCCAAAGAATGATTCTTATGACAAAAACCGTTGGATTGCTACTGATTCTATTTTTTACGTCTAGTTTGGTGGTTTGCCAAGATACCCAATGGGCTAGTAAAGTAATCGATGTATCTTCTACACGCGACACGGTAGCACATGGCTATTTCTATCAAGCTAATCAAGCCTTAGGCCGCCCAAACAAAATGCCTCAGATTGGTGAAAGTCCGTTAGCTTGGTGTCCTGCAAAAAAGAAAAAAAGGGCAAATGAATGGATAAAAGTAGGATTTGAAAAACCGATACGTATTCGCCAAGTGGCAGTCGCTGAAAATTGGGGAGCTGGTACCATTACTCAAATTTATATTTATGGCGAGGCAGGTCAAAAAATGCGTGTCTATCACGATAAAAAAAATAGGGCAGTGCCTGGGAATGGGCGTGTATTAAATGCCTTTACTCGCCTTAGTCCATTTGAGGTCGTGGCGGTAGAAGTAATCTTGAGTACCATAGACATTGAGGGTTGGAATCAGATTGATGCGATAGGCATTTCTAGTAGCTCATTACCCATTAAAGCCGAAATCAACGTAGCCGAAGCAATGGAAGTTGAATCCATAGAGCCTGTAAGTTTTTACATCAATTCAATGGCAGATGAAACCTTACCCATTGTATCTGCAGATGGACTAACCTTGTATTTTGATCGGAAGAATCATCCTCGTAACACCTTCTCATTAGAGCCTAATGACGATATTTGGTATGCAAAACGTCAGGGAGATGGGTGGTCTGCTCCTATTCGATTTGACAAGCCATTGAATAATCGAGAGCATAATTACGTGTTTAAGGCGACTCCCGATGGCAATGCCTTGTTATTAGGAAACCGCTATACAGGTTCGGGAGGAAGTCGACCCGGAGTTTCCATTAGTCATCGCACAGCAGATGGTTGGGGCTTTCCAGAACCTTTAGAAATTGAAGGCTATTACAATTATAATAAGTTTAGCGAACATACCATTTCTAATAATCGAAAAGTATTAGTAATGGCTATCGAACGAAAAGATACGCATGGAGGAAAAGATTTATACGTGAGCTTTTTGAAAGAAGATGGGATTTGGACCTTACCCAAAAATATGGGATCAGTGGTCAATAGTGTCGTCAATGAACTGGCTCCGTTTATTGCTGCTGATGATAAGACACTCTATTTTGCTTCGTCAGGATTTAGCAACTACGGTTCTAATGATATCTTTATGACACAACGTTTAGATAGCACTTGGACCAATTGGAGTGAACCTTTAAATCTTGGGCCTACCTTTAATACAGATAAATGGGATGCTTATTTTTCGCTTGATGCAAAGGGGGAGTATGCCTATTTTGTTCGAGCTCAGCGCGAGGATGGGACGAATACGGATATTTATCAGGCCAAGCTCCCTAGAGCAGCCAAACCTGATCCTGTAGTATTGATTTCCGGAACTGTTTACGATAACAAAACAAAGGCTCCTATTGCGGCAAAAGTCATTTATGAGAACATTCATACGGGAGAAGAACTAGGGCTTGCTGCGAGTAACCCAGGAGATGGAAGCTACAAACTGACTTTACCTTACCATCAAAAATATGGAATCTATGCTTATGCAAAAGGGTATTTTTCAGTGGATGATCACATCGATTTGGAGCATTCTGATGAGATCTTTCGGGAAATAAAAAAAGATTTACATTTAGTGCCAATAGAAGTGGGGCAAACGATTCGTTTAAATAATGTCTTCTTCCAACAAAGTAAATCTAATCTATTACCAGATTCCTATCCAGAATTAAAGCGATTAGCTCGAATGTTAGCCGAACACGCAAGTATGGAAATTACTTTAGAAGGGCATACCGATATTGTGGGCAATCCTAAATTGAACCTGAAGCTGTCGGAAGAACGGGTAAAAGTGGTAAAAGAATACTTGGTAGCTCAAGGCATCGACAAAAAACGCATCAAAACAAAGGCTTACGGAGGCTCGAGGCCGATTACGCGTCAACGAACAGGTGATGCACAAAAGATTAATCGCAGGGTAGAAGTAGTGATTAATAAAATCTAGGAGATAGTGTCTTTGCGAATAATAATAAAAAGCTCAAGCTTCAGTGTAAACTGATCCTTGAGCTTTTAAGCTAGATTTTACTCAAAGTTTAAGTACAAGCCTACTCGATGTGTAGTAATTCGATTGATTTCTGTAGCGAGGGTATTATTCGCATTATAGAAATTTATCAAACCATGAGAGAATCTAATTTCAGGGGCGAACTTGAAAAATTGCCAGTAGAAATCAAATCCTAATCCATAGGTGATTTCAAAGTTTCTGTTGGCCACAAAGGAATTTTCACCAGCACCCGTAATAATACTTGGTACTACTCCGCCTACCATATACATTCTAAAGTTTCTTCTTCGGAGTGAGCGGTATTTGAGTAATATGGGAAACTCAATCGTAGAAGGGCCTTGTTCAACTTTCACCACCGTTTCGTCGAAGCCTGTTTTTTCAATGATTCGATTATACAATGCAACACCAGGGGTGAGTCGCAATGACCAAAGCTCATCTTCTAAAGCAACTTGCAAAATAAAGTGAGCAGAAAATGCAGGCTGCCAAGAACTGGTGATGGATTGAAACTCGCTATTTAAGAACGAGTTATCGTATTTTAAGCGCATGGTGGTTTGTTGGAGACCAATCTGAAATCCCCAACGAATATCCTTGTCTTCGTAATTTGGTAAATTGACATAGCGTTGAGCCGTTGCATGGGAAACAAAGGCAAACAACAAAAAAACAATAATGGCTATTTTCTGGCCAAATAGATTGTGCTGATTCCAAATGTGAGCGGTACGCATGTTACTTCCTTAAATCCTACTTTTTTCAAAATATTGCTAAACGCTTCACCGTAAGGAAATGCTTTTACTGATTCGGGCAAATAGGTGTATGCTGCCGAATCTTTCGATACTACCTTTCCGATGAGCGGAAGAATATTTTTAAAATAAAAATTATAAAACTGCTTGAAAGGAAAGCTTTCGGGCTGTGAAAATTCTAACACAGCCACTACGCCTCCTTTTTTTACCACTCGATGCATATCAGATAGCCCCTTTTCTAAGTTCTCAAAATTACGAACCCCAAAGGCTACCGTAATCACATCAAAGTGATTGTCGGCAAAAGGAAGGTTTTCAGAATCGCCCAATTGGAGTTCAATGACATCATCTGCCCCCATTTTTGCGATTTTTTTCTTCCCCACTTCCAGCATTCCTGCCGAGATATCTACACCGACAATTTTCTTAGGCTTCAAAGATAGTGCCTCAATTGCAAAGTCAGCTGTTCCTGTAGCGACATCAAGCATAATTTGAGGCTGCTCAGGCTTCAATAATTTGACCGCTTTTTTACGCCAAAGGATATCAATTCCACCACTTAGCAAATGATTGAGCAAATCGTATTTAGGTGAAATGTTATTAAACATATCTGCTACTTGCTCTTTTTTACTGCCTGTCTGTTCTTTATAAGGTACTACTGCCATAAATATGGGGTCTAAATTTGCGCAAAGTTAAGTGTCATGAGTCTGAAATGACCATCTTCATTACCTTTTGTGGGAAGAAATTGTTTGTGAGCTAGTCATTATAACCAAACTTATTGAGTTTATTTTTTTCCCTTCGCCAGTTAGGAACCACTTTTACAAACTGCTCTAAGAATACTTTTTTCTGGAAAAATGTTTCCAACTCTTCTCGGGCTTGCATGCCTAACTTCTTCAACATGCTACCGCCTTTCCCAATCAAAATTCCCTTTTGACTATCCCGTTCGACCATAATGATGGCGCGCATACGAATCAGGTCATCAGATTCTTTGAAGGACTCAATGGTGACTTCGCAACTGTAAGGCACTTCTTGTTTATAATTCAAAAAGATTTTCTCACGCAAAATTTCGGCAGCGAAGAAGCGTTCTGGTTTGTCTGTTAAGGTATCTTTCTCAAAAAATGGAGGATGTACAGGCAAATGCTCCATAATTAATTTAAAGACCGTCTCCACATTAAAATCATGTAAAGCGGAGATGGGCAGTACCGCTTTCGCTTCTACCTGCTCTTTCCAATAGGCCAACTTCTCTTCCACCTTTTCCTGATCTGCCAAATCCACTTTGTTGACCAAGACAAAAACAGGAGCCTCTACAAATTTCAACTTTTCGATTACATCATTCTCATCGAACTCTTCAAAAATATCTGTGACAAACAAGATGACATCTGCATCATCCAACGAAGTATGCACAAAGCGCATCATGGATTTATGTAGCTCATATTTTGGTTTGATGATGCCTGGCGTATCGGAATATACAATTTGGAAATCATCGCCATTTAACACCCCAAGGATGCGGTGACGTGTCGTTTGTGCTTTGGAAGTGATGATGGAAAGACGCTCTCCCACCATTTGGTTCATTAAGGTAGATTTACCCACATTGGGCTTTCCAATGATGCTGACAAAGCCAGCTTTATGTTCATTCATAACGATTAGATTAGGTGATCAGGCAACAGAAAATGGTCGCCTCCACATTTTGAAAGCGCAAATATAGGGAGTTTGAAATAATAATTTGAATATTTCACAACAAATGGCTTGTAATTTACGTAAACTAAATTACCTTTGCATCCCCGCTTAGGGAACACAACATCGCGGAGTGGAGCAGTTGGTAGCTCGTTGGGCTCATAACCCAAAGGTCGCAGGTTCGAGTCCTGCCTCCGCAACTAAAAGTAAAACGCCTCTTGAAGAAATTCAGGAGGCGTTTTTTTGTGTTTTAGGTGAAGGTTTGTAGCTTTTATAAAACTTTTTCAATCTACTTTACATAATCTCTATTATCTTAACCATCCAAATCGAAGTTATCCCGTGCATTTACCTCTGATAACTTCTTCGCTATTAGTGATAAACACTATTCAACATAATTTTTCTTTCGTTCAACCAACAATCAATATGACAAAACTTTACAGACTACTTTTTATTTTGTGTTTGCTGAGTCCTTTTGCAGTTGTGCATGGACAGGTAATGAGTGAATCTAGTGTTTCTTTAGGCATTAGTCAGTATCATCATTCATCGAACTTAATGGGGGGTGGAATGGCTTTCTTTGATTACGATCAGGATGGTTATGAAGACCTTTACCTCACTGGCGGTGAAGACAAGGATGTGCTGTATCGCAATATGGGAGGTACACACTTTGAAGACGTTTCCGTTGCTACTGGCATTAAAGATTTACTGCCCTCTCCGCTGCGTTCTACTTCTGTTTTTACAGGAGATATTAACAATGATGGGTATCCTGATATTTTTGTAGGCCGCCAAAAGCTACATAACTTATTATTCCTAAATAATGGAAATGGCACCTTCACTGATATTACGGAATCGGCAGGTTTAAAGGATTTTGTCGCCTTTACCATGGGAGCTGCAATGAGCGATTACAATTTAGATGGTTACCTCGATTTATACGTTATTAACTATGTAAAAACGCCTAATGCAGATAATAATGGCTTTTACCACGAATGTTATGCGAATTGGCTGTTCGTAAATAATGGTGATAATACGTTTACCGAAGTGGGTAATGCTACAGGGGTAGATGACAAAGGGTGTGCATTAGCCGTGACCTTTACCGATTTTAATCAAGATCATGATCCTGATATTTATGTAGCAAATGATTTTGGAGAATGGATTGTACCGAATGCCATGTTACAAAATATGGGTAATGGCAATTTCACCAATGTGAGTGAGGTTACCAATTTGGATGTAGCCATTTACGGTATGGGTATTGCTACGGGTGATTTTAATAAAGATGGTTTATTTGATTATTACATTACTAACTTAGGTCGCAATGTGCTTGTGAGCAATACTGGCGGACAAATTTTTGCCGATGTGACTACAACAGCAGGCGTAGAAAATACCAATGCTGGCGATCAGTTTTCTACCGGTTGGGGTACCATGTTTGTCGATTATGATCATGACGGTCATGACGATTTATTTGTGGGTAATGGGGAAATTCCTGCTGCTGATTTTATTGCGACAAATTTGGAAGATCCGAATAAAATGTACCGCAATAATGGAAATGGAACCTTTACTGATGTGACAGCAAGCTTAAAAGTGGGTGACGATACGCGTGGCAGAGGGGTAGCCATGTGCGACTTTGATAAAGATGGAGACATGGACATTGCCGTGCATGTGGTCAATAATAGCAATGAAGTGGAAACCATTCACTTTCTGTTTTATGTCAACGAAGCTTCTGAAGGACGTAATTGGATGCAAGTCAAACTAAAAGGAACTACTGCTAATGCAAGTGCTTTTGGCTCCATCATTCGCTTATATGCCAATGGCGAACTTTGGCTACGTGAAACAGGTGGGGGAGGTAGCCATGCATCGCAACACAGCTACTATAATCACTTTGGTTTGGATAATTTAAGTAATGTAGATTCCATTGTGGTCACTTGGCCGGGAGGAGCAAGTCAAAGCATAAAAAACATTAGAACCAACCAAACCATCATCATTACTGAAGGAGAAGAAGGTTTTGTGGTAGAAGAGTGTGAAGCGGGCGATTGTGGTGGAGGAAGTAATCCTGTTGAACTCGAAACGCCTACTAACCTGACTGCAGCTTTTGTCGCTCGTGACCAAGGTTTAGCCATCAATTGGACAGATAACTCGTCAGATGAAATTGGTTATCAGTTGGAACGCTCAAATGGGAATAGCCCCAATAGCTTTGGGGTATTAGGATCATTTGCTGCAAACACGACCAGCTATGATGATACAGACTTTGAAGCAGGACAATCTTACATTTATCGCGTAAAGGCGCTTGGTGAAGGTGATTTTACCAATTCGCCTTACTCCAACCTAGATACCATTGAGGTTGATACCATTCCGGGAAGCATTGATACCTTATATGGTGCTTTCAATGAAGTTTCCTTAGAAAATGAGTTGAACTGGACAGCCGATACTACAGCCATTGATTCATTTTATGTAGAGCGAGCCTTGGGTAGTTCTACTGATTTTGCGTTAGTAGCCACATTGGAGAAAGATGTGTTTACATGGTTTGACCCTGATGTTACCTTAGGGGAAACGTATAATTACCGCATACGCTCAGGAAATCGCTATTGGTATTCGGAGTATCGCGATCCGATCGCAATTCTAGCACAAGTAGCTGGATTTGGAAATCTTTCGCCTTTAGATGGTGAAATCAAAATATTCCCTAATCCGATTCGAGATGGTCAAGTGCATTCTTTGATTCAAGGAAAAGTGCTGAGCAAGCCAATAGAAGTGGTCATTCAAGATTTAACGGGAAGAATATTAAGCAAGCAAATGCTCCCAAGCACTGTACTCACGAAACAAACCGTCAATTTCGACATTAGCCGATTTGGAGCAGGCCATTACATTGTGCAGTTTAGAAGCGAATTTGGTGTGCATAATGCCAAAGTGGTGTATTTAGAATAAATGATTAGCTAACTCATCCCTCTATTCTGCCTAATTTATGATGGAATAGACGCTTATAAGTAAAGGCTAGAAGTTTGGTAGATCGAACGACCAACTTCTAGCCTTTGTCTTCTATTTTTGTAAAGAATTTGAAACGATTTAAAGCATATGCCCTTATACATTGTTCCGACCCCTATTGGTAACTTAGAAGATATTACCCTTCGCGCAATCAAGGTCTTACAATCTGTGGATTTGATTCTGGCAGAAGATACCCGTAAAACCGCTATTTTGCTGAAACACTTGGATATCCAGAAGCCGATGCACAGTCATCACTCCTTCAATGAACACAAGACCTTGAGTAAGGTGATGGAACAACTCAAAGAGGGGAAAAACATTGCCTTAGTTTCTGATGCAGGAACTCCCGTGATCTCTGATCCTGGCTTTTTGTTGGCTCGTGAATGCGTTACAGCTGGCATTAAACTCGAATGCTTGCCCGGACCAACTGCCTTTGTCCCCGCTTTAGTCAATTCTGGCCTGCCCGCCGATCGATTTACCTTTGAGGGATTTCTGCCGCACAAAAAAGGCCGTCAAACCCGAATTCAACAATTGGCCGAAGAAGAGCGCACCATGATTTTTTACGAATCCCCACATCGCTTGGTGAAAGCTTTACAACAATTTGCGGAACACATGGGTGAAGATCGGCAAGCTTCTGTTTCGAGAGAGTTATCTAAAATTCATGAAGAAACGCAAACAGGAACGCTCAAAGCGTTAATTGACTACTTTGGCGCAAAAACAGTGAAGGGAGAAATTGTGATGGTTGTTGCAGGGAAAGCGAAAGAACCTAAACCTAAAAAAAAGTATCGGGACGCGTAAGCAGCGAGAAAATATAATGTTAATCAATCTTATAAATCCTTCCCTTTGCCATTTGGGATATTATTTTTGCGCGTTGTTTCGGCTGAAGGAGTCTGAAAAATGATTCAGACTAATCATCACCAGCAGTTGACGTAAGGCAATGTCTTGCGTGTACATTTTGTCTTGTTTGTTTTGGAATTTATCCAATTGTACCCGTATCATGAAAACTATTCGCATCGCAATCTTATTGGTAGTACTTACCTACTCCGCAACATTCGCTCAAAAATCAAAGGAAACTATCTTATTGAACATTGGCAATCAAGCCATTCCTGTTTCTGATTTCAAGTACCTATATGAAAAGAATTACGGCAATACAGATACTGCTTACAATGAAAGTAGTGTCCGTGAATACCTAGATTTGTACATCAAATTTAAACTTAAGGTAGTAGAAGCTAGGTCTCGAAAAATGCATGAAACCGATAAGTTTAAAGGCGAGTTTGAAAAGTACAGAAAACAGTTAGCAAAACCTTATTTAAGCGACCGAACGATTACAGAAGGTCTTATAAAAGATGCCTATGAGCGTTATAAACAAGAAGTACGCGCTAGTCATATTTTAGTTCGTGTCAACAACTGGGGAGAACCAGCTGACACGGCTAAAGCGTATCAGAAAATTTTAGACATTCGCAAGCGACTTGTAGAGGGGAAAGAGGATTTTGGTACGGTAGCCATGGAAGTATCGGAAGATCCTTCGGCGAAGATCAATAAAGGAGATTTGGGTTATTTCACCTCCATGCAAATGGTATTTGAATTTGAAGATGTGGCTTACAAACAAGCTGTTGGCAGCCTCTCTCAGCCTGTAAAAACCCAATTTGGCTATCACCTCATCAAAACGGTAGATAAAATTAAAGCGAGAGGCTCACGAAAAGTTTCCCACATTATGGTGCGCTACACTAAAGGGATGTTGCCGGCAGACTCTTTAGAAGCCATTCGTAAAATCAATGAAATTGCTCAAAAGCTAAAAGATGGCGGTAATTGGGATGATTTATGTAAACAATTCTCCGATGATCGCAACTCAAAAGATAAAGGTGGAGCACTTCCTTGGTTCTCAACAGGACGGATGATTCCTTCATTCTCAGAGGCTGCTTTCAACTTGAAAAAGTCTGGTGACATCACCGAACCCATCCTAACGCCGTTTGGTTGGCATATTATCCGTTTGGACAGCACCAAAGGCATTCCCCCTTTCGACGAGTTAGCGCCTAATATTAAGCAACGGGTTTCTAAAGATTCGCGAGCAAAGTTGTCGAAAACGCTATTTTTGAAAAAACTGCGCAAAGACAATAATTTCTATGAATATACCAAGCTTCATGAAAAGCTGTTCAGTTTGTTTGATACCACTTTAAATGAAGGCAAGTGGGATTATTCCCCAACCAATAAACTGCTTAAGAAAACCCTTTTCAAGCTGAATAAAGATAAATTTGCGGTAAAAGCATTCCTCGATTATGTCAAAAGCAAACAATTAAAACAGGAAGGAAATCCTCAGCAAATCGCTAAAAACATGTATCAACAATACTTGGATGAAACGGTGATGAAATACGAGGAAGATCACCTTGAAAGCAAATATCCCGAATACAGCAACTTATTGCGTGAGTATCGCGAGGGCATTTTGTTATTTGATATCATGGATGAAGAAGTTTGGGGAAAGTCGATTAAAGACTCTACAGGTTTAAAAACGTATTTCGAAGAAAATCGCGATAACTATCAGTGGAAGCAACGCGCACAGGCTAGCATTTTTAGTGTAGAAGATCCAGCACTGTTGCCCAAACTGAAAGAAGAACTTAAAGCCGACACTTTTTTACTCACTGGAATTGATTTGAGTAGCTTGGTGTTCACTGCTAACGATACCTTAGTAGATCGTCCAAAGCGAAGAATCATTGATCGAATTATTTTATCCATGAAGAAAAATCCTAATTACTTGGTAAAGGTTGAAGGATTTGGTGTAGAAGGAGAAACCACTGAGGTGATAGAAGCACGCCTAAGAGAAGTATTAAAGTACTTTAAAGGATTTCGCATTGAGCAAACGCGTGTCATGCTTCAAAATAAAGGGATTAAATTAGGAAGTGTAAATGCTCCTGCAAAAGCTGGTGGTTCTATTTTATTTACCATGTATTCAACTTCTCCTAAAGCGTTGGAAAAAAAGTATAACAAAGAAGATGCTTTGGCACTCCAAGTGACAGAAGGTTGGTTTGAAAAAGGAGAAGAAGGCGCTTTAAATGAAATTGATTGGGCAGTAGGTTCACAAACCATTGAGCACAATGGCCGCAAGACTTACATCATTATTCATAAGATGGAAGAACCACGTGCTAAAGA
Source organism: Flammeovirgaceae bacterium (assembly GCA_049600855.1). Taxonomy (GTDB): domain Bacteria; phylum Bacteroidota; class Bacteroidia; order Cytophagales; family Flammeovirgaceae; genus JBMYQA01. Next base: position 12,582 of record JBMYQA010000018.1, read on the forward strand.
GCTGAAAGAAACCAAAGGAATGGTGATTTCTGATTACCAAAATTACCTTGAAGCACAATGGATAGAAGAATTGAAGAAGAAATATCCCGTAAAAGTGATGGAAAATGAGTTGATGAAGCTCATTAAAAAATAAGCTAAAAAGCCATTTTTAAGCTGTTTGGGGGACTTTGAAAATCGTTAACATAACATTAACTGCAAATGACCCTTAAATAGGCAACGAAAAGTGGTAGTTTTCCAGTTAATATAGAAAGGTTGAAGCATCATTCATTTTAGTGAATTAAACCCGATTAAGAATGAAAAAGTTATTTTTTGTATTGTTTTTAGGCCTATTTGCAACAACAACATTTGCCCAAGATTCAGAGTCAGGGAATGAAAAACAGGCAACAATCACATTTGAAGAGTCTTCGCATGATTTCGGAGATATCACACAAGGCGATCAAGTACAATATGTATTCAAATTTAATAATACAGGTACAGCACCATTAGTATTGACGAATGTAGCAACTACTTGTGGCTGTACTGCACCAACTTGGCCTCGCGAAGCAATTTTACCTGGAGAAGCTGGAGAAATTTTAATTAAATTCAATAGCGCTGGTAAAATGGGAAATCAAACAAAAGTGATTACCATCTATTCAAATGCCTCAAATAATCCTGCGCGAGTAAAAATTGTAACAAATATTTTGGCTCAGGAATAATAATAAAGGGACTAAAGACACAAAGCCATCTTTCTGAAAAAAGAAAGATGGCTTCTTTTTTAAGCTCCCTTATTTACTTCTTCTTTTCCGAGTAATCACAATCGCCCCATATCTCCCTTTTCTGCCAAAAAGTCGAATTGCTTCATAGACAGCTTTTATAGCTAATTTAAAATTGTATTTCCAGCACATAACTTGTATATTCATTCACCTATTCCACTTCTTACAAAATTTGTACTATGGAACAGAAAAGTAATCGAAGTCTTATCATTAGTTTTGTAATTGGCATTACATTCACCTTGCTTGGGCTAGCTTGTATTCTCATGGACTTCATGCCACTCGCCTATGGCATATTCATTGCCTTGCCACTTGCCATTGGCGTTTCTTCAGGTATTCTGCCCGATGTGAAGCAAGCAATTATCGGAACCATGAGTAGTTTAGTTGTTTTTGGACTGATCGCTTATTTTACAGAATCGGAAGGCTTAGTCTGTTTACTCATGGCAGCTCCCGTTTTACTACTTGCCATTGGCATAGGTTGGTCTATTGGAAGAATTATTCGAAAAAATAAGCAAAATCAGGAAGCCAATCTAAAAGTCGCTTTTTATCCTTTTTTGATTCTATTTACCGTGGGACTGTTTGAGTTTTTTGCAGGCGATACGAAAACGCATGAAACCGTCAGTTCTAGCATCGTATTAACGGCAAGTCCTTCGGAAGTATACCAAGAAATTATTGCAGTCGATACCGTAGATGTTCCATTAAACGTGTGGCACAAAATAGGTTTACCCACCCCAACCAAGTGTATACTTACCGAAGAAAAAGTAGGTGGTTTACGACTTTGCTTATTCAAAGAAGGGCAAATTGTAGAAAAAATCACTGCTTTAGAAAAAGACCGCTTGCTGCGTATGGATGTTACGGAATTTGATTTGGGCAAACCGAGAGATTGGCTAGAGTTTGATGAAGACATCTATGAAATTGAGCCATTAGCTAGCGGTCAAACAAAGATTACCCGAACCACCACCTATCTGTCTAGCTTAAAACCACGTTGGTATTGGGAAATGGCAGAAAAACACACCATAGAAGTCGAACAAGACTTTGTTTTCCGCAACCTCATTCGTGATATCCAAAACCGTAATGAGTAAAGAACGATTCGATATTCTCTCCATGATCGAGTCGCGTTTTCGATTTTTCAAACACATCCCATTACTGCCTCATATCATTGACGAGCAGCTTAAATTGTATACCTTATTTTTTAAACCAAAGGTGTTCCGCCAAATGATGGATTATGTAAATACCGTCAAAAAATGGGATCAAGTAACGGTAAAATACCATCGTTATGGTGGGCTAGAGTTTCAGGTTAACGGAATAGAAATTGGGCACATTCATGGGAATGGATTAATTGACCTTCATTTTAATAAGGCAATCAGCGCAACTATTATTCAGAAACAGCTTGCAGAGCCACATCATGTACTGAAAGAAACCGGTTGGATTTCCTTTTACCTCGCTAACAACACTCAGTTACCTACCATTATACAGCTTACCCAATTGAGTTACGAACTCAAACGTAAATCCAAAAGCTCAAACGAACTAATAAATGCCATTCAAAACATGCCGGTGTAGTGTGCTGGTATTGTTTCTATTTCGCCTTTAAAAATCGTTTATACTTTGTTTGGGCGTAGGTTTTAAACACTTTTTACAAATTTTCTTTTGAGTGCTAAATAGAAAGGTTACACTTATTGCATTAAGTTATATTTAAAATATTACATATGTTATAAAATTGTAATTTTGTGTATAAATCAATAAACATAAAACATTGATTTACATTTGTTTACACTGTTATTTCAAATAAAAGTTGTTATATGTTTTCTTATTCATGTTTTGTAAAAAAAATGTAGTTTTTCCTCATTTTACCCACAATGTCAGATCAAGAAGAGATTTTTTGTAGAAATTATTACTTTCCTTTCATTCCTGACATCTTCATAACTCCCGCATTTGCACGTTAGCTAACCCATCGTCATTCAGAATTTGCCTCATACATAGCTGCTCATTAGTTTGAGAGGAGTTACCAAATGTTTCTCTCAAATACTGTAAGCTATGCAATTAAACAGAATTTTTATCGCTATGGTAGCTTTCCTTATCGCTTTCGGAAGCTACGCACAAGATTCAGGTCCCAAAGCCTCTATGGCTACCCCAAAAAAGCCAGCCCATAAGAAAAAAGTCTTTCAAGACAGTGACGACAAAATATATTGGCAAGTAAGTGTTCCCGTCAAAGTATCCATTGGAGCTGCAAACGGAACAGAAAGTTTTCAGCTCAAGACAGTAAAAAATGAGTCCATGAAGCAATACTCAAATCCCATGTTTTTTGATGGGCATGGCATTCACTACATTCGTCACTTCGATTATGAACATCCCATTCCTGAAAATGAAGTAGCTTGGGAAGTTTATGTAGATGGTATTGCTCCGCGCACGCGCTTAACATTTAGTGATGCCCCAAAAGCTGTCAGAAATGGTACAGTTTATTATGGTAAGGGCCTCTCTGGAACGTTAAAGTCTACAGACGAAATGTCAGGTATGGATAAGACCTACCACTCTATTAACGGTGCAGCATACACGGTTAATACCTCCACCACGAGCTTTGCGGATGAAAACAGCTACGAGTATCGTTATTATGCCGTAGATCGTGTAGGTAATGACGAAGAAGAACGCACAACCTCATTTGTTGTGGATACGTCAACTCCTACCAGTTCGCACGAAATTGCAGGAATTCGTAAAGACATGATTTTTTCGTCTAAAGTTAACTTTGACTTAAGTTCTATAGATAAGTTATCTGGTGTGAAAAGAATTAGATGGAATTTTGACAATACTGCTGAGGGCACTTACAAGCAAAAGATTTGGGTGGGTTACTTAGAAGATGGAGAGCACACGTTGAATTACTATGCAGAAGATTATGTAGAAAATGTAGAAGAAAAGAAAACGGTCTCTTTCTACTTAGATAAAATTGCGCCTGAAGTGGTGGCAAAAATCGAAGGTGACATGTACGAAAAAAATGGCAGGACTTATGTTTCGGAACGCACAATGTTCTCCTTATCCGCAACCGATAATAAAGCAGGTGTACGCAATATTTTCTACTCCATAGATGGCACAAATCAGTTAGAATATAGCGCGCCATTCAAGTTAGATCGTGCTCAAGGTACACACAACATTCGTTTCCGAGGTGTAGATAATGTAGAAAACTTGGGCAAGTTTAAAACAGATAACAACTTAGGCGCACTTTATTTAGATTTAACAGCTCCAACCATTAGCCATTATTACAGCGGTCCAAAGTTTGAAACGCGCGATACGATGTTTATTACCAGCGAAACCAATGTACACTTAAAGGCACTCGACTACCAAGCAGGTGTGCAGAAAATAGGCTATAAACTCGATGAGGCAGATAATGAGTATGTTGAAGCATTTCAAGTGGAAAAAGATGGCTACCATGATGTAAATTATTATGCCACAGATCATGTAAATAATAAGCAAGAAGATAAGTTTTATTTCATTGTAGATAACGATCCGCCAGAAATCTTTATGCACTTTAGTATGGAAAGCATCGGTACTGCGCAAATGAGTGAAGAAGAGGGTGGAAAAGTAGAGATTTATGCCCCACACAGCATCATGTATTTAGCTGCAACTGATAAAGCCGTAGGTACTGATAAAATCTATTATACATTGGATGATGGCTCCGAGAAATTATATACAGGTCCATTAAAGAACTTAAGAAAGGGATTTAGAACAATCAAAATCCGAGCAACTGATAAATTGGGTAATGAAAGTGATATCACAACGATCTCTTTCATGATTAAATAGTCCAAGCACATGAGGCAAGCTTAAAGAAATAATAATTCGGGAAGAAATTATGGCTTAGCGGGTCTTCTTTCTAGAGTTATTATGCATAGCTGCAGGAACCAACCGGCATTGCTGGTTGGTCCTTTTTTAATATCCTTCTGATTCCTCAGCTGTTAATTGCTTGTCGTATAATTCTTTGTACATGCCATCTTGCTTCATTAGCTCTTCATGCGTGCCATATTCTTGCATTTCCCCATCGTCTAATACCAAAATTTTATCTGCTAACTTGGCCGAAGAAACTCTGTGGGAAATAATAATGGAAGTGCGATTTGCCATAATCCCTTTCAGACTATTTAAAATTGCATTCTCAGTTTTTGTATCCACTGCCGATAAAGAATCATCCAAAATAAGAATGGTCGGTTTACGCACAATTGCTCGGGCAATGGAAACACGTTGTTTTTGCCCGCCAGATAAGGTTACACCACGCTCCCCTAAAATGGTGTCAAAACCATTCTTAAACTGATCAATATTGCCATATAAATCAGCATCTTTTGAAGCCTGTATAATCGCCTCATCCGTTAAGTTATTTGAGCCAAAGGCAATGTTGTTCTTGATGGTGTCTGAGAATAAAAAGACATCTTGCGGCACATAACCGATTTGACTTCTCAAATGCTGTATATCATATTGTCGAATATCTTCTCCATCAATGCTTACTTTTCCCTCACTTACATCATACATGCGGCAGATTAGGTTAGCAATGGTACTTTTCCCTGATCCTGTAGTTCCCAAAATGGCTAAAGACTCACCAGCAGGAACGCTAAAACTCAACGATTTCACCGCATGAATACCAGAATCTGGATAAACAAAATTTACTTGATCGAAGCTGATATTTCCTTGAATTTCTTGCACCAAATTCCCTTCAGAAATGATATCTGTTTTGGTATTTAAAAATTCATTAATCCGTTCTTGAGAGGCCGCTGCCCGTTGAATAATACTAGAAACCCAACCCAAGGAAGCTACAGGCCAAGTCAACATGTTGACGTAGATGATAAACTCAGCGATATTTCCCGCAGTGATCGCACCATTCATCACTTCAATACCGCCAACATATACGGTAAGAATGGTACTCAATCCGATTAAGGCTAAAATCAAAGGGAAAAAGAGAGAATTTACCCGAATCAATCGCAAGGATTTATGTTTATAACTTTCGCTCTCTTCTCGAAACTTGGTGAGTGAATCAAACTCACGGGCAAATGCTTTAATCACGCGAATGCCCGAAAATGCTTCTTGCACAAACGTAGACATCTCCGAAAGTCCACGTTGAATCTCTTCAGAACGCTTATTAATCAGATTATTTACGTAATAAATGCTTATCGACAGTACGGGCAATGGTAACAAGGCAAACAATGTCAATTTTACATTGACAGTTAGCATATAACCAACAATTAAGATAACCGATACGGTGAGGTTGATCCCATACATTATGGCGGGCCCTAAATACATTCTCACTTTGCTCACATCCTCAGAAATTCGCGCCATCAAATCACCCGTATTATTTTTTCGGTAAAAGCTCAAGGGCAAGGTTTGATAATGCTCGTAAATTTCATTTTTAAGATCGTACTCAATAAATCGGGAAACGACAATAATGGTTTGGCGCATAAAAAACAGGAAGACGCCGCGAATGAAAGCCATACTCACAATCAACAAACCATAAAAAACAATGATGAAGGCAAATTCGCTATATAAATCATTTTGCAGTGCCACGCCTCCAAATAAAGGTATCAAATTGAGGGTATCAGCAACCAAATCAAAAGCATAGCGCACCAACTGTGCTGGAACGATCTGAAAAACGGTGGATAACGAAACAAAGATAACTCCCAACAATAATCGAAATTTGTATTTAAGGAGGTATTTATTGAGATATGCTAGTGATTTCATTTTTTAGATGATTTTATTGATAATGAAGCACTTATCCATTCGCTTCATTAGTTATCATAGAATCTGAATTCCAAACTTACCTGAATCTAGCTTAGTAACCAATTTAAGCTACAAAAAGTTGATAGAAGGTTGTTTTTCAGGAAAACGGAACTTGTTAATGAGTGTTTCCTTCATCGTTTCTTCTTCATTTCTTTGCTATATTTAAACATTCAATTTTTGGGGCTTTAGTATGTTCGTCTCAACATATCATTCACCTATTTTATGGGCAAAAAAGCTGTCAATACTTTTTTTACTTTTCTAATCTCCATAACCGTTACTTTAGGCCAAAGCTACCAAGTCAATAAGTATCAAGCTATAGATGGAATGCCGAATGAACTCGTTAAATCCATTGCGAAAGATCCTTTAGGTTTTATATGGGCTGCAACCGATAATGGATTAGTTCGATTTGACGGCACCCATTACGAACACGTGCTAGATGGTTTACCAAGTAAATACGTTAAAGGGGTTTTTAAGCGAAAAAATGGTCAGCTCATTGCCTCTACTGACTTAGGTATTGTCGAAATTATCTCTAAACCCGATTCTGTTTATACGCAGTTGTTATTTAACGGGAGCAGTCAAAAATCTGATACCGCACTTTGGTATCCAAAATCATTTTATGAAGATCAATCGGAGAATTTGTGGATATCAGATAATCATGCCGTTTTTCGATTATCGCCAACAAGCAACACCTTAGAACGCTTTCCAATGCCTGAAAAGGTGATTCCTAATGGCTACAATCGTTCTTTTTCTTTTGTAGAAGATGGAAACGGACAGCTATTCGCTTTTTCAGAAACAGGCTTTTATTTTTACTTTGATTCAAAAGCAAACAAATTCAACGAACTGGAGAAAGATCAAAGCATCTCTAGTGTAAGTAGTGCCATTAGTCCCCAAAAGGGCATCGTTTGGATAGCTACCAATCGGGGTTTAGTACAATATTCCAGTACGAGTTCAGGTAAGTTAGCATCAAGAAAAGTATTGATGGCAAATGCCAATATCGCACACATGGTGCACATCAATGCTGAAACCATTTGGGCGGCCAGTTGGTGGAATGATGGATTATTTGAAATTCCCATCAAGCAAAGTCAACAGTATACCAAAGTTGAACAATACCCCGCTTCGGGAGCTAGTCAGATTTTAATTGATCAAGATCAGTTTTGGTTTGCTACCGATAATGGATTAGTGTTGATGAAAAATCGCTTATTTTCTCCAAAGTTTACAGCTGCTACTCAATCTTATATCCAACATGTAATTGAAGGGGAAAATGCATTATACTTCACCGATGGGCAACAAGTTTTTGAAGTTCAAGGCAATGACCCAAATTTCAGTTATAAGAAAATTCATCAATCGAAACAGGGCGTGATTTTACGCCTTTGCCCAACAGCACAAGGCTTGTGGATAGCCGATACGGAAGGTTTTCTCAGTTTAATTCATAATAAACGACTCGTTAAAACCATTGATTTGAGGAAATATGGCAAAACCATTTTTATTCTTGAGCAGGATGTCAATGGAAAATTGTGGGTTTGCCAAGATGGATTTGAAGGAGTCATACGACTAAATCCTAAAACAAATGAAGTTGAAACTTTATCAGCAGAGTTTGCTTCCAAAATTATCGTCATCAAAAAGGGAGATGACGATTTCATGTACTTTGGGGGCACTTCTGATAGCGCTTTTCTGTATCGTTATAATCCTGTTAATCATCAAATTGAGAACCTTTCCCTCGACATTGAATTCGAACATCATGTAAATATGAGTATTGAGGACATTGATTTTGGGAAGGATGGAAGTACTTGGCTTGCCTCAAAGTTCGGTTTATTACACATCAAAAATCGGAAGCTTCATCGCATTGATTTAGGGGCATTGACTGAAGAAACTGTAAAAGCGATATCCATAGATCAAAATGGAGCCATTTGGTTTGCCAATAGCAATGGTCTTGTAAAGTATACCCAAAATTCGGTATTGGTGTTTGATGAAAAAAATGGTTTATCGAGTAAAATTATCGGTTATCGCTGCATTACCACTGATTCCAAAAATCAGCTTTGGTGCGGCACTGCAAATGGCATTACGTATAATATCAACAAACAACGCCCACAACAAACGAAACCTCCTTTGTTGGCTTCATTAGAATCTAGGGGTAATAAAATCAGTTTAAATACTACATACAAGTTTACGGATAATGACTATTTAAAAGTTAATGTAGTGAGCACCGAGTATCCAAGCGAGTTTATTTCTTATGAATACCGCGTGTTAGGTTTACAACCCAATTGGATACCAATTAGTGTTAAAAAGGAGTTATTTCTCACCAATTTACCAGCGGGGAAATATGAACTTCAAATTCGCTCCAAGCAACAGGGGAATTACTTGTGGAGTATGCCGCTACAAGTTCCATTTCAAATTTATAAAGTGTGGTATCGCACGTGGTGGGGCATGTTATGCATTAGCATAGGCTTAATTACATTAGTTTGGGGAGCGGTAAAGCTAAACTCATCCCGATTAGAGTATGAAAAACAGAAGCTTGAACAAATTATAGCAGACCGAACCAAAGAAATTATTGAGAAACAAAATGAAATCCTCGTTCAGAATGAAGAGCTTGAACAACAACGCCATGAATTAGAAAGTGCTTTTGAAAACTTGAAGGCAACCCAAACACAACTCATCCAAGCAGAAAAACTATCTTCAATTGGCGAACTGACCGCAGGCGTTTCCCACGAAATCAATAACCCGTTAAATTTCATTGCCGCAGGTTCTAATACTTTAGAAGATTTACTCAAAGATATTTATGAAATCATAGACAAGTACTCCGAAACAGCACATGCAGCAAATGCAGAAGCGATCCAACAAATACTTAAAGAAGCAGAACATTTGAAAGAAGCGTTTATTTACGATGACATGCGAGAAGATTTGGATCAAATTCTAAAAGATATTCAGAGTGGTGCAACACGAACAGTTAACATTGTAAATACCCTCCAAGCATTTTCCCAATCCCAACAAGGCAAATATCAAATGGCTAATCTAATTGAAGGATTAAATGCGACATTAATCTTACTCAATAATCGGATGGGCGATAAGGTAGTGGTGGTAAAACATTTCCAAGATTTACCACCCATTAAATGTGAATCAGGACAATTAAACCAAGTTTTCATGAATATCATTAATAATGCCATTCAAGCGATGGGTTATGATGGTACCTTAACGATTAGTACGGAAAACTTAAAAGACAGCATCAAAATCTCGTTTACAGATACAGGTAAAGGGATGGACAAACAAGTACGCTCACACCTGTTTGAGCCATTTTTCACGACCAAAGATGGGGAACATAACACGGGTTTAGGTTTATCCACAGCAAAAGAAATTGTAGAACGGCATAAAGGTGATATCACCGTACGAAGTGAAGTAGGCATAGGTTCTACCTTTACCATTACCCTTCCTAAACTCGCTGATGAGCAAATTTCTGCCATTATTTAGCACGATCTACTATCCCTCATCGCCTAGAAACTCCGCTTATCAAGTTTTAAATTCAGCCATCTGCGATTATCCTTAACTTTAGGACACTATTCACATGGTTCATGTGCTTAACGCGGTTTAAGCATTCCACTACAACAACAATATTTATGAATACATCATTACTCAAAACGATCAGTTTGGTCGTGTTTTGGGCTGTATCCAATAGCGTGTGGGCTCAAGATAAAATGCTCTTACGAACCCCTGCTTTAAGTCCAGATGGCAATCAAATTGCCTTTTCTTATCAAGGCGATATTTGGACGGTAGCCACCTCTGGTGGAAAAGCGACCCGAAAAACCATTCATGAAGGTTACGAATCACAGCCCGTTTGGAACGCTAAAGGTGACCAGATCGCTTTCGCTGGTAGTCGCTACAGCAATCAAGATATTTTTGTGATTCCCGCTGAAGGAGGTTTATCGAAAAGATTAACCTTCCATTCTGCCACAGACGTTCCCTTTAGTTGGACACCTGCTGGTGAAATTTTATTTACTTCCAAAAGGGCATATGCCCAAATTGAATGGGAATCTGAAGTTCATGCAGTTGCTGTTCAAGGGGGGACTCCTTCACGTTTTTTCGATGCTTTAGGAGATATGCCCAGCATGTCACCCAATGGAAAATTAGTAGCCTTCGTAAAAGGACCTTGTCGAACCTCGCGGGAAGACTATCGAGGGCCAGCCAATCGAGAAATCTGGATATTTAATACAGAAAGTAAGGCTTATCATCGCATCACCCAATTTGACGGCAACGATTTTATGCCCGTATGGGGAAATGACAAAACCCTTTATTTTATTAGTTCCAAATCTGGCGCTTACAATGTATGGCAGCAAAATATTGACGGTTCGGGAAAAGTGTCTGGTAAAGCCAAACAACTCACGAAATACACTGAAATGGGCATGCAATACCTCAGTGTAGGAGGGCAAAATATTGTATTTGAACGATTAGGAGAACTGTTCACGCTATCTACAAATGGGGGTACACCTAAAAAAATAACTATTCAACTCGGAGCAGATTACCGATTCGACCCGAAAGAACATAAAACGTATCGTAATAACATCTCAGGTTATGACGTTTCGCCAAATGGCAAGCAGGTAGCTTTAGTGATTAGAGGGGAAGTATTTGTCAAAATGAATGATAAAGAACAAAGCCGTTCGGTCAATATTTCAAAACATCCTTACCGAGATCGCCAAGTAACGTGGCTCAATGATTCTACCTTGATTTTTGTTTCGGATAGAGATGGACAAAATGAGTTGTACCTAGCCAAATCGTCAAACCCTGATGAAAGCAGCCTATTTAAAAGCTTGAAAGTTGTGTTGATGAAATTAACCAACACGCCTGAATTTGAATACAACCCGCTTGTATCGCCTGATGGCTCTAAAATTACCTTTCAACGCGGGCACAGCAGAGGGGCTTCTCAGCAGATTGTGGCAGATATTGATTCTACAGGTAAAATCACGAATGAAAAAGTGTTAGTCGATGGGTGGCAAACTGCAAGTGGGATCACTTGGAGCCCTGATAGCAAATGGCTGGCCTATTCTATGAGTGACTTAAACTTTAATTCAGAAGTGTATATTCATGCAGCCAGCGGTGATCAGGAACGGGTGAATGTGAGTATGCACCCTAGAGGAGATTACGGACCTTCTTGGAGCCCCGATGGTTCAAAGCTTGCCTTTATCTCCGAACGAAATAATAGTGATCAAGACATTTGGTTTGCGTGGTTGAAAAAAGAAGATTGGGAAAAAACGCAAGGCGAATGGCAAGAGCTAGCTTTTGAAGAAAAGGAAAATAAGAAGGCAAAAAAAGAGGCCGTTTCTGTGCAAATTGACTTTGAAGAGATTCATTACCGATTGCAACAAGTCACTAGTCTTCCAGGCGATGAATCTAGCCCTATTTTCTCGAAAGATGGGAATACCGTATTTTTCTCTATGCAAAACAATCTATCTAATAATGATGATTTGTTTTCTGCCAAATGGGATGGGAGTGAGGTAAAACAAATCACCAAGGGGGGGACAAACCCAAGAGGCTTACAAGCAGACTCTAAGTCTAAAAACCTCTACTTTGTACAACGCGGTTCGCTTAAGCAACTGAGCATGAAAGGAACAAAGATTACAAGCATGCCTCATGTGGCGAAAATGGTTATTGATCACCAAGAAGAAGGAAAGCAAATTTTTGAAGAAGGTTGGATGGCTTTGCAAGAAGGGTTTTATGATCCTGAATTTCATGGGAAAAACTGGGAAAGCTTGAAAAAAACGTATCGCCCCATTGTTTTAAGTGCTTCTACGAAGCAAGACTATCAGTACATGTTTAACCTGATGCTCGGGCAGTTAAATGCCAGTCATATGGGCTTAAGAGGTGTGCGTCCGCAAGAAAATACACAACGAGAGCGAACAGGACGATTGGGCATTGAGCTTGAGGCAGATGGCGCTGCGGTTAAGGTCACTAAAGTCGTTTTAAATTCACCTGCTGATAAAACCAAGAGTAAGTTAGCGATAGGCGATAAAATCTTATCGGTGAATGGTATAAATCTCACGAGCAGCACGAACTTCTACAGCTTACTCACCAATTCGATGGATGAAATTAATGTATTGGAAGTAGAAGCTGCTGATGGTTCAAAACGCGAAGTCATGATTCGTCCTGCAAGAAGTATTAGTAGAGATTTGTATAATGAATGGGTTACTGAGAAGAAAAAGCTTGTCGAAAAATACTCGAATGGTCGCTTGGGTTACATTCATATTCAAGGAATGAACTGGCCTAGCTTTGAGCGTTTTGAACGAGAGTTAATGGCAAGTGGCAATGGTAAAGAAGGATTGGTGATTGATGTACGCTACAATGGCGGTGGTTGGACCACTGACTACATGATGGCTGTGCTGAATGTAAAGCAGCATGCATACACCATTCCACGAGGCGCTGTGAAAAACTTAGACAAAGAGCATAAGAAGTATGTCAATTACTATCCTTATGGAGAGCGTTTACCCTTGGCTGCATGGACGAAACCTTCGATTGCCATGTGTAATGAAGCGAGTTATTCAAATGCGGAGATTTTTTCTCACGCTTACAAAAACTTAGGAATTGGTAAGCTTGTGGGTATCCCAACATTTGGAGCCGTAATTTCTACTGGAGCGAGTTTTTTAATGGATGGCTCATTGGTTAGAATGCCATTCCGAGCGTGGTATGTGAAAGCTACCCAAGAAAATATGGAACTCGGCCCTGCTGTTCCAGATATCATTCTTTCGAATGAACCTGGCAGTAAAGCAACAGGTGAAGACACGCAATTAAAACGTGCTGTAGAAGAGTTGTTGAAAGATTTAAAATAGTTTACACACGAACTCACAATAATCAAGCTCGCCCAAAAAGCGAGCTTTTTTTGGCTATTTATCGTATATTTGTTGATTGCTGTAAATCAATGTTGTCCTATGAAACTTTCAGATTTAGATACTAATAAAACGTACTCTTATGCTGATTATTTACTTTGGCAATTAAAAGAACGGGTTGAGTTAATTAAAGGGAAATTATTCAAAATGCCCCCGGCTCCTTCCATGCAACACCAACGAGTATCTGGTCGAATATATGGCGAGTTTTGGAGCTATTTCAAAAATAAACCCTGTGAAGTTTTTTCTGCGCCTTTTGACGTTCGACTACCTAAAAAAAGTAATGCCGATGAAAAGGTATTTACTGTTGTTCAACCCGATATTTGCATCGTATGTGATAAAGAAAAGTTAGATCGTAGAGGCTGCATTGGTGCACCAGATTTAGTAATCGAAATTCTATCGCCTGGTAATAGCAAAAAAGAAATGCAGGAAAAGTTCGATGTATATGAAGAAGCTGGCGTTCGTGAATATTGGCTGGTTGATTTTTATGCTAAGAATGTCATTATGTATGTCTTAAAAGACAATCAATATATTGGTCTCAAACCTTTTACAGAAGATGTCATGCTCAATTCATATATCTTCCCAGAAATTACCATTGAACTTGCCCCTGTTTTTGCCGAAGATTAACCTGCTTCTTACTTTATGCCACCTATTCGACTAAAGTTATTTATTCAAAATATTATATCTTTGATTATACACAACTGTCTAAAGCAGACAGTTCTGAATGGATTATTGAAGTAATACAATCATGACGCTTTTGAAGCAAATTATCAAAAAACTCTTTCCACCTTCACCTCCAAAGAACAAACTGGAATTATTCAAACAGATTCATCGCTTTTATGATGAACTGAGTGATCAACGTGAAAAAGCGGAAAAACAGTATTTAAAGCGTCATCAGAAATTACTTACCCAACTTCCCGCTTGGAAGGCTAAACTAGAAAAAGCAACTTCCCTCTCGTCAGAAAAGCAACAACAGCTTGCCCAAGAACTTTCAGATTGGAGAAAAAAGAAAAATGCGGCTTATGATGCATTATCTAATTTGAAAAATTACCAAGCTACCCTTGAAAGTGAGAAAAAGAAATTAGTAAACGATGTAGAGTGGGCTCCATCATTAAGTAAAGCGCTTCAATTGTTTGAAGCAATACAACTGGAAGCTAACCTAGAAAAAGTAATCCATAAAACAGCCCCGTATCGAATAGAATCGTTACTTGGTGAGGTAAAACATCAAGTAACAACTTCAGAGTTTCTCATTCAAGCTTACAGCGAGCTAGCAGCAGAAGAAGCCAAGCGTAAAAAGTATATCAATCGGAAAAATGACTAATAACCTTGCTTTCACCACGATATTTATTCCCTTCATCATTAAAATTCAACTAAATTCTCTACTCAAAGTACTTTCGGGTCACCATTAACCCATTACTTTGACAATGAATACATTATCCATACAACAACTGAGTAAAACTTATCCTAACGGCGTTCAGGCGCTCAACAACATTTCCCTTCAATTGAGCAACGGCATGTTTGGACTACTCGGTCCGAATGGGGCGGGTAAGTCTACTTTAATGCGTACAATTGCTGCTTTGCAAGAACCAAGCAATGGAAGCATCTATTTTAATGAAACCAACATCACTGAAAATCCACAAGCTATTCGGAGTTGTTTAGGTTATTTGCCTCAGGAATTTGGCGTTTATCCAAAAATTTCTGCCTTTCAACTGTTAGATCATTTAGCCGTATTGAAAGGCGTATTAGCTAAGAAAGAACGAAAAGCACAAATTGAAGTTCTACTGCATCAAACCAATCTGTATGACGTGCGGAAGAAAGCAGTGAGCACCTTTTCAGGAGGGATGCGGCAGCGTTTTGGCATTGCCCAAGCCTTACTTGGTAAACCCAAATTGATGATTGTAGATGAACCCACAGCAGGTCTTGACCCTGAAGAGCGGAATCGCTTTCATAATCTATTAAGTGAACTTGGCGAGCAAATGATTGTATTGCTTTCTACCCATATTGTGGAAGATGTTCGAGATTTATGCACCAATATGGCAATCATGAATAAAGGTCAGCTTTGCTTGCAAGGAGAGCCAAGCCAATTGATTAAACAGTTAGCAGGCAAGGTATGGAAAAAGACCATCCTCAAAAGTGAATTAGCACATTATCAAAGCAATTACGAAGTCATATCTAGTAAACTCTTTACGGGTAAAACTCAAATCCGAGTATTGGCAGATTACCAACCTGAAGGTGGTTTTGAGCCCAGTGATGCCACGCTTGAAGATGTGTATTTCACCGCTTTAAAACAAAAACAATTGATCAACGACCTAAACTAATACCACATGATGTATTTAAAATTGCTTCAATTCGAATGGAGTTACCAAATCCGCAAACCTATCTTTTACCTTTTTATGGCTTTTTTTGCCTTCTCAGGATGGCTTGCAGGAGGCATAGGCTCAGGAGCAGGGCAAAACACTTTTGCGAATAGTCCGTACTGGATGAGCTATTACATGGGCTTTTCTTCATTGATTGTGGTATTTGCCAGTATGTTTTTTTGCGTGTATGCCATGCTGAGAGATCGGCAACATCAGATGGAGGCTTTAATCTTTAGCACGTCAATCAAGAAAATGCCTTTCTTTTTCAGCAGGTTTTTCGGTGCCTATTTCACTACGCTACTGATTGCCTCCAGCTTTTTACTCGGTTTTGCGTTAGCACCATTCATGACGAATATCGCTCCTGAACGATTCAATAGTTTCCAATTTACCCATTACCTATGGATATGGTTGATATTTGTTGTGCCAAACGCATTCATATGCACCAGTGTGTTATTTATCGTTTCGGCCATTAGCCGAAGTGCAATTGCTACGTACATCACCGCTATTCTCTTGTATGGTTTGTATTTTCTAGCTTCCATCTTCCTGAACTCACCTTTACTCGCTCAAGCGACTCCTGCTTCCCCTGAAACCTTAGCTTTTGCCGCAGTAATGGATCCTCTTGGGCTATCGGCATTCTTCGAGCAAACCCAGTACTGGACTGCTCATCAGAAAAATCAACAGCTTGTGGCCTTATCAGGACACTTTCTTTGGAATCGAATACTTTGGCTGGCGATTGCATGCTTGTTACTGCTTGCTACCTATCAGCTCTTTTCGTTCCGAGCATTAAATAGAAAAGTCAAAAAAAGGGGCAGTCAAGACCAATATACTACTCCAAAATCGGTCAAAACCCAACCGTTGGTGGTACTCAATATGAATTGGAAATGGACGCTGAATACACTGGTGAGGCAAACGAAACTGGAGTTACAAAGCATCTTTAAAGGACTTCCTTTTTTAGGGATCATCATCATTTGGACGTTCATTGTTTCCACAGAAATTTACAGTAGAATTAATGGTGGCGGGCAATACAACAACGATATTTATCCAACTACTGAGCTTATGCTTTGGCTCATCAAAGAGCCGTTCAGTGTGTTGGGAATTATTCTGGTGATGTTTTATAGTGGTGAGCTGATGTGGAAAAGTCATCAATATAAATTTCATGAAATTTTAGGAGCAAGCCCGATTTCTAATGCGGTGAGTTTTACTTCTAAATATTTAGCCATTGCTACGGTCCCTGCGTTGCTTATACTCACAAGTATCGCTAATGCCATTGTTTTCCAACTTTCCAAAAGCTATTTTCATGTTGAGTGGGGTTTATACTTGAGCATGTTCATTGATCCTGGTTTACAGATTTTGCTCGTCACCTTGGTGGCACTCTTCATTCAAAGTATAGCTACCAATAAGTACATTGGCACATTATTTACCGCATTCATCCTGCTCGCATTTAGTCCCATATTTAGCCAACATATTGGATTGCACCATCCACTCATGCGGTTTTCATTTCTGCCGAAGCTCACGTATTCTGATATGACGGGTTTTCAAAATATACCTGCGTTTCAGGCATTTGCGCTGTACTGGCTCGCTTTATTAGCTGTATTGAGTATCCTTTCCTTCAAATTATGGCAAAGGGGAAAAAGTAGTACCTTCTTTGAGCGCTTAAGACTATTAAAGAAAACTTGGAGTATTCCAGAAAAAGTATGGACGACCTGCTTTTTCGTCGCATTCATTGCCTTAGGTGCTTATATCTACTATCATATGAATGTAGCTGTAGATTATACATCTCCTGATCAACAATTAGCGCATCGCGCACAATATGAGCGGAAGTATAAAAAATATGAATCCATTCCGCGGTTAGCCGTAACAGCGATTAAAACAGAAGTGGCTATTTTTCCGAAACAACAAAAGGCTAATATATTAGCTGATTATACCTTAACAAATCAACATGAGTTTCCTGTTGATTCCATATTTGTATCTGAGCGAGATGTCTTAACTAAACTCCACATTCCCAATAGCACGCTCATTTTCCACGATACAACAATCGGTGTATACCTGTTTCAATTAAATGAAGCGCTATTGCCTCATCAAAGTATTCAAGTTCATTTTGAATTAGATCAAGGGGGAAAAGGTTTTCCAAATAGCCTGCTTATCGTCAAAAATGGAACATATATTCCCCAAGCGTATATTGAACCGCTATTTTACTACACAGAACACTTTGAGATTTATGCGAATCAGGAACGCAAAAAAAGAGGTTTGCCTTATAAAAAGCGAGAAGCTGCTTCAGGCGATCACCTACACCATGAAGAAACGTGGGATGCTGTGGATGTTGATTTCGAAACGATTATTTCTACTGCGCATGATCAAACGGCCATTGCTACGGGTAACTTAATCAATCAATGGGAAAAAGAGGGCAGACGCTATTTTCACTATAAACTAAATGGAAAAACAAAGCGAAACATGTGTTATTTCTCCGCCAACTATCAGCAAAAAGTAGAACACTATCGAGGGATCAACATTGAACTGTATTATCATCCTACACACGCTTATAATATCTCACACATCCTAGAGCTGACTAAAGCATCTTTGGACTACTGCATCGCCCATTTTGGCCCTTATACGCAAGATCATATCCGAATCGCTGAAATTCCCAACCATTGGCCTTTTGGGGGGCAAGCCATGGCTGGAACCATCAGTATGACTGAGCGCGGCATGTATCTCGTAGATTTACGGAATAAGCCCAAGATTGATTTAGTGGCGAGAAGAGTAATTCATGAAGTGGCTCATCAATGGTGGGGACATACGGTAACCCCGAAAGCAATTGATGGCGCTGCTGTATTGAATGAATCCCTTTGTAAATACACGGAAGTGGTATTATTGGAAAAGCTATTTGGTATAGCTATGGTTAGAGAACTGTCCGATTTTTCCATTCACCAGTATTTTTCAGGCAGGGGCCGTTCAAATGAGCCAGAAGTTCCTCTTTATTTGGCACGCAGACAAGCTTATTTACCGTATCATAAGGGATATACCACCATGTTGGCCTTAAAGGAGGCATTAGGCGAAGACCGCATGAATCAAGCCTTGGGTAACTTAGTTAAGCAATTTGGCAAGAATTCATCCAACAGATGTACTACCTTGGATTTAATGCACGAACTCTACCAAGTGGCCGATTCCAGCCAATATTCGCTGATTGATGATTGGATGAAACGCATCATTAGCTACGATTTGAGTATAGCTCATGTGAATTACCAAAAACTACCTAATGGGAAGTATCAAATTAACGCCCAGCTGATGGCTCAACGTTTTGAATATGCTGCGGATGGTGAGAAGCAAAACATTGAAATCAATGAATCTATTCCAATTGGAGTGTTCACCAAACATCCATCGGAGATGGGTAAACATGAAAAACCGTTACTCATGACTGCTGCAAAAATAAATCATGCTCAACAGTCATTCAGTTGTGTGGTTGATCAGTTGCCAGCATACATTGGTATTGATCCTTACTTTACCAGAATTGATGCAAATCGTTTAGATAATCTGAAATCATTGTAGCTCCTGTTTGAACAATGAGCAGTTGGAAACGAGCTTTTCTCGTTTCCAACTATTATCAATTCGTAGTCTGCAAGGCATTGAGCTTTTTATACAAGCCTCCTTCATGTTCCAGCAATTCAAAATGAGTTCCTCGCTCTACAATTTCCCCTTGGTTGATGACCAAAATCTCATCGGCATTTTGAATTGTACTGAGTCGGTGGGCAATTACTAAAGAAGTTCGGTTTTGCATGAGTTTATTTAATGCATCTTGTACCAACTTTTCGGATTCCGTATCTAATGCAGAAGTGGCCTCATCTAGAATTAAGATTGCAGGATTTTTGAAAATTGCACGGGCAATGCTAATGCGTTGACGTTGCCCACCTGAAAGCTTAGCACCACGATCACCAATTACGGTATTGTAGCCATTTTCCGTATTCATGATGAAATCGTGCGCATTTGCAATTTTCGCAGCTTTAATCACATCTTCTAATTGGGCATCAGGTCGTCCAAAAGCAATATTATTGAATAATGTATCATTAAAAAGAATGGATTCCTGCGTTACTACTCCTAATTGTTGGCGTACATCATCCAATTTATAATCCCGAACATCAACACCATCAATGAATACAGCTCCATCTACCACATCATAAAATCGTGGTACTAGATCAGCAATCGTAGATTTTCCCCCACCTGATGGCCCCACTAGCGCAATGGTTTTACCTTTTTCAATGGAGAAACTAAGATTCTTCAAGACGGGATCTTTAGCATACGCAAAAGAAACGTTTTGAAACTCAATTTTATCTTTAAATACCGTAAGTGATTTCGCATCAGGACGGTCTGTAATCTCTGATTGGGCATCAATTAAACTTAATACCCGATCGCCAGAAGCGATGCCTCTTTGTAGGTTACTATACTCTTTTGTAATGCCTTTAATTGGACGAATTACTTGCGAGAAAACGGCAATGTAGGCGATAAAAATACTAGCAGTAATTGGAGCATCAGTCCCTGAAAGAATTAAATTTCCTCCATACAACACAAGTCCTGACATCATCACTACCGCTAAAAATTCAGACATAGGAGAGGCTAACTCAGCACGATACCCAAACTTACGCAGCGTAGATGCATAGAAACGGTTTTCTGATAAATATTTCTTCTGAACATATGGCGTACCATTAAAGGCTTTCACCACGCGCAAACCACTGATGACCTCATCTAACATCGTTAATAAGTTACCCTGAGATTCTTGTAAACCATGCGCTTTTTTTCGAAGGCTTTTTGCCAATAACGCAATGATGCTACCAATAATGGGAATCACGGTAATGGAAAACAAGGTGAGTTCTACTGAATTGTAAAACAATACCCCAAAATAGAAGATGATAAATAATGGCTCTTTAATAAACAGGGCTAAACTTCCTGTAATGGTATATTCTACTAAAAAGGCATCATTTGCCGCCCTCGAAATAATGTCACCTTTGCGTTGATCAGAGTAATACCCAATGTGTTGAGCTGTTAAATTATTAAACATGGCTTCACGCAGGTTTTCACTCATTTTGGAACGTAATTGTTCTTTCATACGCACCTGTAGGTACCGAAAAATGTTAGCCATTAACACACAAACAGCAAACAGTACACAAACAAACTGTAACGCCACCATGGGTTCATACTTGATGACTATACTCGTGAGGTGATACTTGAAATAATGGACGAAATAATCGATGCTGAAACTAAACGTTTCGATATAAGGTAAATGCTCACTTAAATCAGGCTTTACTTGGCTAAACAAGACATCCAGTAACGGAATGAGCAGTGTGAGGTTTACAGCATTAAATAGGGCATAAAATAAGGAAAAGAGGAAATAAACTGTCACAAAGGGGCCAATCGGCCGCACAAAACTGAGTAATCGCCAATATGTTTTCATATAATGAGTTCGCTGACAAGAGCATCAACCTTAAATTTATCATTTCTTTGGAATGATGCTTCGTTATAATGGCATCAGCCACCGATTTGTTAAAGAGCTAGACTATTCGCCTCATTTATGCCTGGCCTAACTCAAAAATAATCTATTGTAAAACATCACCATACTACTAAGTAGGTGTTTAAAGAGCTGCAAAGGTAAGGATAAATTAGCAATCCTCAGTTGTTTATGTAATTTGTAGGTAGCGCAAACGATGCTTTTTGTTGTTTTTGAGTGGGATTTATAAAATGATAAAACGAATAACCACAATCATCATTTCGTGAGCAAGGTAAAAGGCGATACTCACCTCATCGTAAGTACCGCCTTTTTTATAAAGTGAGAATAATTGCTGTTAAAGAAGCTATTTTTATTTCGCCTTCTTTTTCCGTGTCGTTTTCTTTTTAGCAGGAGGTGTTTCAATAATTTCAATACACTTCTCAAGGGTCAACTCGCTGGCCTCAATGTCTTTTGGAATTTTGAAATTCTTCTTTTTGTAGGAAATGTATGGTCCCCAACGACCATTTAGGACTCTTACATCAGGATTTTCATCAAACAATTTGATGATTTTCTTGGCATCAGCCTCTCGCTTTGCCTTGATGAGTTCAATGGCTACTGCTTCGTCTACAGTATGTGGATCATACTCTTTGGGTAAAGAAACAAATTTGCCATCATGACGCACATATGGACCAAATCGACCAATTGCTGCTGTGATCACTTTATCTTCAAAGGTTCCAACAGTTCGGGGTAATTTGAATAGTTCTAATGCTTCTTCTAAGGTAATGTTTTCCAACAGTTGTTCTTTTCTCAAAGAAGCATACAGCGGTTTCTCTTCATCTTCAGCCGAACCAATTTGTGCGTATGGCCCATAACGGCCCATACGCACAATTACGGGCTTGCCATTTTCTGGATGCATGCCTAATTCACGTTCCAAACCTGCATCGGCACGATCGACATTTGCAGTCGTTTCTACCGTTTCGTGGAAGTCGCCGTAGAAATTCTCCAACATCTGATTCCAAGGAATTTTTCCCTTGGCAATGATATCAAATTGCTCTTCAACCTTAGCGGTAAATGAGAAATCAACGACATTAGGGAAATGCCTGACCAAGAAATCATTCACCACCATTCCCATATTGGTTGGAAACAGTTTACTTTTCTCTGTTCCCGTAATTTCTGTGAGTTCATTTTTCGTCAGCGCTCCATCTTTCAAACTCAACTCAATGTATTGGCGCTCTCGGCCTTGGCGAGATTCTTTAATCACATATTCGCGCTTTTGAATTGTGGAAATGGTTGGAGCATACGTAGATGGACGACCAATGCCCATTTCCTCTAGTTTCTTCACCAAACTCGCTTCCGTATAGCGTGCAGGAGGACGAGAAAAACGTTGCGTAGCCAATAGCTGATTTAAGTCAAGTTGCTGTCCAACAGTTAACGGAGGCAACATACCTTTGCTTTCTTCATCTTTCTCATCGTCGTCAGTGGATTCTAAATAAACCTTTAAAAATCCCTCAAACTTGATGACTTCCCCTTTGGCAACTAATTGCTCACTCGTGGTAGAAATTGCAATACTCGCCGTTGTTTTTTCTAAACGAGCGTCTGCCATTTGAGAGGCAATGGCACGTTTCCAAATCAGTTCATATAAGCGTTGTTGGTTATAATCCGAAACAGGCTCTCGTTCTTCAAAATTCGTTGGGCGAATGGCTTCGTGCGCTTCCTGAGCCGATTGAGACTTCGTTTTGAATTTGCGAGCTTGCACATATTCATCTCCGTAATCTTTAACAATTGCTCCCTTTGCTGACTCCAACGCCAAATCGGATAGATTCACAGAATCCGTTCTCATATAGGTAATGTGCCCCCCTTCATAAAGCTTTTGCGCTAACGACATCGTTAAGGATACGGGAAAGCTCAATTTACGGCTAGCCTCTTGCTGAAGTGTGGAGGTGGTAAATGGAGGAGCTGGTGATTTTTTAGCAGGTTTTGTCTCTAAATTCGCGATCGAGAAATCGGCACCATTACATTTTTCTAAAAACGCTTGCGCCTCTTCTTCTGAATCGAAACGTTTAGGCAATTCCGCTTTTAACTCCTTTCCTTCACCTAAATCAAACGTAGCCGTAATTTTGTAACTACTTTTTGCCTCAAAACCTTCTACTTCGCGCTCACGCTCTACAACCAAACGTACTGCTACCGATTGGACACGACCAGCCGAAAGTCCGTATTTAATCTTCTTCCACAGAATAGGCGATAGTTCAAAACCTACTAAACGATCTAATACCCTACGCGCTTGTTGGGCATTTACTAAATCTTCATCAATGTTTCGCGGGTTATTGATTGCCGTAACAATTGCTGATTTCGTGATCTCTCGAAATACAATTCGTTTCGTAGCATCAGCTTTCAACTTCAAGGCTTCTTTTAAGTGCCAAGAAATGGCTTCCCCTTCGCGGTCATCGTCAGTTGCTAACCAGACCATTTCCGCATCTTTAGCCAATTTCTTTAATTCCGAAACTACCTGTTTTTTATCATTAGAGACGACGTATTTAGGCTTAAATCCATTTTCTATATCAATGGCCCCATCACCTTTAGGTAAGTCTCTTACGTGCCCATAACTCGACTTTACCAAGAAGTCTTTCCCTAAATACCCCTCAATGGTCTTTGCCTTTGCGGGGGACTCCACTATCACCAAATTTTTTGACATATTCCTTAAGCGCGTTTTGAATTTTCCATGCATCGACTACCTTGTCGAATTGATACCCATTTTGTGTAAAACTAGACTCAAAATGTATTAAGGCAACCCAAACTTTTACACTTGAAGCCGCTATTCAAGTAACTGTTTACTCAAATGAATAGTTGTATTTCTTAGGTTTTAAATCATGCAAAAGTGCAAGATGTTTTGAGCTAATTAAAAAAAAATCGAATATTTTTTTCACATTCTTACTATTTCCTACACGTTTTTGAATGAATTCTCATTCAAGTGTTTACCAACCCAAATCAGAATAATGCAATCATTACAAAGCTGGTTTCTAACGAGTTAGATCATTTCACTCTAGCAAAAAACTGTCCATAAACGGTGTTTTTCTAACCAAATTATAAACCTAAAAAATCTACTTCAATGATTTCAGTCATGATCAACCACTACTTTTCATTTATTAAACAGTGTCTATACCACGAAAGTTTTCATAACCATTCAATTGCTTGTGCCACATCTAAACTTTTCATATATTAATATACTCAACCTAAATTGTAAACATCTATGCACAAAAGACTATGGATAGGCTTGCTATTATTCAGCACCTTAATGGCATGCAACAAGAAAAGCGATCGGGCACTCGTGATTAGTAAAATTAGAAAAGTTTCCGAACTAGCGACTGTAGAGGTAATTCTCACCAAAATTATCATGGCGGAGAAAACACCAAATGGCTTCTTAAAAAAATTGGTAGCCAGAAATGCCACCTTCTTAGCCAATACCGAAGCGCGCATTAAAGCTGGTATTGATTTTAGTAAGATAAAAGGGGATGCCGTAAAAATTGAAGAAGGTACACGAATCAATATTTTACTTCCTGCTGTGCAAATCATCAACTTCTCCTATCCTGCCGAAACCTTTGAAATTGATCCTGTGATTTCTCGTTACAAGCCCTTTTTAAATCGCATCAGTGTGGATGAATTGGATGACTTTTTCCGCCAAGGAGAAATCGATATCCGAAATAATTTCAAATATTTTGGTGTTCGACAGACGGTAGAAGATAAAACCCGTTTGCTCCTCACTAAATTACTCAAACAACTGGGTTTTACTGAAATTAACATTGATTTTGAAGAACCAGAAGAAGATAATGGCCTTTCCACCCCAATCACACCTAAAAATGAAGAAGAAACGAACAAATAACCTCAGCTTAGTTCCTTTAGCCGCTTTAGTGATCGCCTCACTTGTGCTTTCTGCATGTAAACGAGATACCAAAATCGAGGATACAGCCATTTCGCTAAAAGAACTCAAAGAGATTGGTGAGTTAGTAACAGCCGAATATTATGGAGAAGTGGTAGAAGCGTTAAGCCGTGATTTCATTGCGCAAGATTTACAATACCTGAAAAAGTCTTATATGGAAATTCGCGAGGTATATTCTAATATTGGGCGCATTCATCGTTGGCCGAGCAAGCGCGTTCGGAAGTTCAAACGAACTAAGCTTCATGAAAGAGCGGAATATAAAACCTTAAAAAAGGTGACTAAAAACTTTGTTTCCTTTTCGGGCGATAAAAAGTTTTTAGAGGAAATCATTTGGAAAAAAGATTGGAAAACCTTCTACGACGAATACAAAGATGAATTGGTAAAGTATAGCCGAAAGAAAAACAATAATGTAGAAATTGTCTACCTTGGTAGAGGTTGGGTGAGAGCGGGTTTTGATTTGACCTCTCTCGATTCTACTCAACTTGAGATTAAGGATGATACTTTATTTATTAATGATTTTGATCCGCAAATTTTTGATGCGGACATTAATCCTTGGTTTATCCCTAACAAAACGAAAGGATTTGAATTGGTTCGTTCTAGCAGGGAAGGGAAAATTACGTTTGAGCAGATTACGGCTGTAAAACGTGCCTGCAAGCAAAAATTACGCAAAGATGCGGTTGATCGAGGAATTCATCACCGAGCAAGAGAAGCGGCTGAGGAAGCGTTTGAGACCTTTTTAAATACCTTAGAGATTTCATCGCTAGGAGGCAAACCATTCAGTGCCATTATCATTGAATATACTGATTTGTTTGAAGATAAAATTGGTATTCTGTACGATAATACTGTAGATAGTGCTGAAGTGGATAAACTCCGTTACCTGATTGATTTCGATGAAAAGTACAGCACTTATGAAGCCGATGTTTTAAATGAAATAGATAGGGTTACTACAGGGCATGCCAATACATTAACTTGGAAACCCTTTTTAGATAGCCTCAATACAGTGGGTGCTAAAGATTAACAATAAGGGAGTATTACTTCTCCCTTTCAATGACATACTTAATGAGCTTGATCATGGAGTCTTTATAAACCGAATCAGGTAAATGGTTGAGCATGTCTTTTGCCTCGCCATAAATTCGATTCATCTCATTGGTGGTGTACTCAATGCCTCCTGAGTTTTTTACAAACTCGATCACTTCGCGAACCTTTTCGGGTTTATCGCTCTTATTTTTAACCAGATTGATGATATGGCGTTTATCTGACCAGCTGGCATTTTTTAGGGCATAGATTAAAGGCAAAGTCATTTTCTTTTCCTTAATATCTATTCCAAGTGGCTTGCCTATTTCAGCGGTGCCATAATCAAATAAATCATCTTTGATTTGAAAAGCAATTCCCACCTTTTCCCCAAACAAGCTCATGTGCGCTACCATTTCCTTGGATGCTCCTGCCGAACTTGCCCCTACACCACAACACGAGGAAATTAAAGTAGCAGTCTTTTGTCGAATAATTTCAAAATAAATATCTTCGGTGATGTCTAACTTTCTCGCTTTTTCAATTTGAAGCAGTTCTCCTTCACTCATTTCCCGCACCGCTTTGGAGACAATTCGCAATAACTCAAAATCTCCATTATCGACCGAAAGCAATAAGCCTCTCGACAAGAGGTAATCACCAACTAATACGGCAATTTTATTTTTCCAAAGTGCATTGATGGAAAAGAATCCTCTTCGATGGTTTGAATCATCTACCACATCGTCGTGTACCAAAGTAGCCGTGTGTAGCAGTTCAATTAACGAGGCACCTCGATGAGTAGCCTCCTGAATACCTCCACACATCCCAGCCGATAAAAAAACAAGAATGGGACGAATTTGCTTTCCCTTACTCTTCACGATATAACTCATGATTTTATCGAGAAGCAATACCTTGGTCTTCATGGATTTGCGGAATTTTTTTTCAAATTCCTCCATCTCATGTACAATGGGAGCCTTTATTTCTTGGATAGGGTGTGCCATAGTGTTGCCGCAATATTACGACCTAAAAGAGAGACTTAAAATAGCTAAGTGGATTATAATAAGGCTAGAGGCAAAATAAATTGATTAGGATTCGGGAACGCCTACATAAAATCCAGTTTCATCCACTTTAATCGGATATGTCTGTACCTTTCTTGTACGATTCTCGCACTCCAGCCCATTTTTGAGATTATATCGAAAGCTATGCCACGGACAAATTACTTCTCCCAAAAAGTTTACGGTGCCCTTGCTCAATGATTCACCTAAATGTGGACAGGCATCGTCTACAGCAAAAAAGCCAGCCACCGCATGGCTCAGACAAATTTTCCGATTTCCTGCCAAAATGAGCCTTGACGAGCGCATTGGCACTACTTTCTCTGCTTCTTCTAAGGTATTAAATACTTTAAGCCATTTCATGGCGAACTTTTTATTTGTTTAAACAGTTATTGAGGTATCAATAATTATCAAAAAGGTATTAACAACCTAAAAAGCGCATAATTTACATAAATTATGTATTTTTAAATAGGCAGTAACAAATAAAGCTATATTTCTTTATTCACTATGAACTTGTCTAACATTAGTTTTTTTGAGTGAAAAAGAGTTAAGAAGCTCTCAAT
>JBMYQA010000019.1:0-39604 GCA_049600855.1 Flammeovirgaceae bacterium
CTCTCAGAAACGGAACATTTGTTCAATAAATACTTACGACTTATTATCTTGATTGGCACGCTAGCGGATTATATTCGCGATGTACAACTAGAAAAAGAACAAAAAACAGGTCGGAAAGCTTCTCCTAATTTTTCCCGTTTCTTCAATAATCCAATTTTGAATAGAATTCGGACACATGAAGAAGTAAAAGCGGAAAAATACCATTGGGAGATTGAGAAGATTGTGGATTGGTCGAAATTACTTCGTAAGCAAGAGGAGTTTTTGAAGGTCATTGCTGAGGCTCCAGAAGGGCTGGAAGGCGATAAAGAAATTATCAAATGCATTATTCGTGATTTCTTATTTAAGAATGAAGCCATTTATTCTTACTTCGACGAAAATGACTTAAACTGGAATGAGAATAGGTCGGTGTTGAGAAATATGTTACTCAAAACCATCAAGGGCATTGAGGATGAAGCGGGAGAGGTTGATTTATTTTCGTTATCGCGCAATTGGGAAGAAGATAAAAACTTCTTTGAAATTTTGTTTCGGAATACCATTCATGAAGATCAAAATTGGGAAACGCGCATTGCTGCTAAGGCAAAACGTTGGGCTTCTGACCGAATTGCCACTATCGATAAGATTTTATTGAAAATGGCCTTGAGTGAAATGTCTTGTTTTCCAAGTATTCCTGTAAAAGTGAGTATTAACGAATACATCGAGATTTCCAAAATATATAGTACACCAAAGAGTTGGCAGTTTATGAATGGAATTTTAGATGCCATCTCACAAGACTTACAAGACGAGGGCTTAATCCGAAAAAGCGGTAGAGGCTTAATTGATAATAAATAAATTAACCAACCGAATTAACGAACTCAAGCACAGCAGTGCTTATAAACAACATTTTAAGCTATGAGCAATAACAGTAATTCTTTTTGGGCCTTTTTATCAGGTATTGCCCTTGGCGGTATTGTCGGAATTTTATACGCGCCCGATAAAGGGAAAAATACGAGAGATAAACTGAGTTTTCAGTTAGATAAATACAAGGTTAAACTTCAAGAGCTTATTGATGATTTGGTGGATGGAAAAGAAGAAGCAACGAGCCCTGCCAAAAAAATGAGCGAAAAAGTAACCAATGATGCGATTCAAGAAGCTGAAAAGTTGATGGGGAGCATTGACGCATTGCAAAATAGAATTAAACAAGAAACAGAAGCAGAGAGTTAATCATCTCAATAGCTGCTAGTTTCCAAGTAAGAACCATAAATTTGATCAAATGAAAACCTCGAAAAAAAGCGAAGGTAAGCCTCAAGAGCTTATAAATGATCTAGGAAATGAAAAAGCGGAGATGGCTAACATAAATACCCAAACGATTGATGATGCAATTCGAGAAGCTGAAAGGCTGCTGGATAGTATCAATGCATTACAAAACCGCATTAAACAAGATATTAAAAGCTAGTAGTGTTTATTAGGTGTTAGCGCACCTGTAGAATACTTAATGTTTAAATTAATAAATTTAGTACGATGAAAATCTCACAAATCCTATCTATCGCATTAGTCATTTTTGCATTGGTTGCTTGTGACGACAAAAAAGCGAGTGAAAATACGACAAAAGCTCCTGAAAAGGCAAGTGTAGCTTCAGAAACAAAAACAAATGAAACGGAAGCTACTGCGGTAAGTTTGAAAGCTGAGGATACAAATGCTGAAGCAAAGTATGCGAAATTCGAATTTGAAGAAACAAAATTCGATTTTGGTGACATCCAACAAGGGGATGTGGTAGAGCATACCTTCAAGTTTAAGAATGTAGGTGAAGTTCCTTTGTTGATTACAGACACTCAAGTGACTTGTGGTTGTACGACTCCTGAGTTTACAAAAGAACCAGTAGCACCAGGAGAGTCAGGGGAGATTTTAGTGAAATTCAACAGTGCTGGTAAATCAGGTAATACATCAAAAAATGTAACCATCAATGCCAATGTTGAAGGAGGAAGATCAATCATCCGCATCACTACAAATATTTTGACAGGACAAGAAGGGCCTTATAAGCAATAATATAAGACTCAGCGTGTAAACTACACATTGGTTTACACGCTGATGGCTTAATGCGGTTTTCTAAACTTATTAAATACAACTTAGTTTATGTATTCAGCAATATTTTTACAAGCAGCTGGTGGAGGGTACGAGCAATTTATTCTTCTTGGAGGTATGATTCTCGTGTTTTACCTGTTCATGATCCGACCACAGCAAACCAAGCAGAAGAAGCAACGCGAATTTGTTCAGGAAATGAAAAAAGGAGACTTTGTCGTCACTGCTGGAGGGATGCATGGAAAAATCATTTCCGTAGCTGAGCATACAGTTACCTTGGAAGTAGATAAAGGGATCAATATCAAATTTGAAAAGGGCTCGATTTCTTTAGAGAACACCAGCGCCTTAAATTCTGGTGACAAAAAAGCAACAAAATAGGTTCAGCATCCTTAGGATATTCGTTTCCAGTCTCAAAAGTCTACAGCGTTGGGACTGGAAAGCGATTTTTGTTTGTCTACTCATCGCCTTCACGTTTTGGGTTTTTCATTCCCTCAATACGGAACACACCACGAATATCGATTTTCCTATCGAGCTTGATTACAATCCCAAACAAGTGGCAATCATTGAAGCTCCTCCCAA
Source organism: Flammeovirgaceae bacterium (assembly GCA_049600855.1). Classification (GTDB taxonomy): domain Bacteria; phylum Bacteroidota; class Bacteroidia; order Cytophagales; family Flammeovirgaceae; genus JBMYQA01. Next base: position 2,635 of record JBMYQA010000019.1, read on the forward strand.
ATATGTGAGTGTTAATGTTTCTGGTTATGGTTGGAATCTGCTCAGCAAGAGCTTTGGGTTTCGCTTAAAACCCATCAAGGTTCCCGTCAATTTTCCCCTGAATACAACCTACCTTACCGCCAATTCTTTAATGGCTTCAGTCACTAAAAACATTAAAGAATTGAAAGTAAATCACTTACTAGAAGATTCCATTTTCTTTAAATTAGACACCATTGTCTTTCAAAAAGTACCTGTTATTGTAAATAGTAGAAAAATTCGATTACCTGAAAATGTGCGGGTTTCTTCTTCTATTCGTCTATCGCCAGATTCTGTGCATGTCGTTGGGCCTGCTACAGTAATTGCTACATCTAGGTTTCAACGCGGAGTAGAAATTGATTACGATTTTAAAGTTCGGGAAGATGAATTCAATGAACTGGTAGATTTGGAACAAGCACCATATCCCTTGCATATTACCGAGCCGAATGTATTAGTTCGATTTCATACCGCTACCTATAAAATTGAACATACCCGATTGCGTATTTTATTTAAAAACGAGCCAGCAAACCATAACTTCAAGATTAAACCGGAGTTTTCTTATGTAGAATATTTGCTGCGCGAAGGCGAAGATCCCATTCATGCGGATCATGCAGTAGTGGAAATTGATTTTTTGAAAATCAATTGGAGAGATTCTACTGTGCTACCTGATGTGGACATCCCTGTTAAATACCTAGAACCGAAAATTGTACCTGAGCGCTTTAAAATCATGTATAAAGACCAAGAGTAGCTTTTTGATTCGTAGCGCTTCAACTAAATCGGCATAAAAAATAACAAGAAACTGTAAGTTCTCAGAAAGTTTGCATACTAACTGGATAGTAGGCAGAAAAACTATTTCTATTGAAGATTTAACTACAATTTTCAGGGAAATCATTTTAGACTATAAGAACCCTACTGATAGATGAGCCTTTGGGCAGCATCACTAATATTTGATTTTGTTACCTATCAGTTAGCTTATGCATGCACTTTCATTGTCTCGTAGAACATACCTCACCATTTATGGTGTGCCATTATTCATTATCTTAGCTTCTGTATCATTAGCTTTATCCCCACTTTTGCAGCAAAATCCTGCGTTAGTCATGGGAATTACTTATGACTTAACACTCTTAGGTCCTTTGCTATACCTCATTCTGATTTGGAATAAGAAAATTCCCAAAATAACAGTCGTCCCTTTCTTTATAATAGGTTTGGCTTTATCCAGCTTGTTATTACCCGAAAATACCCACTTAAGTTTCATGAAGAGTTGGGTGCTACCGCTTATCGAATTGGTTGTGCTTGGCACAATCACGTATAAAGTGATTCAACTCAGAAAAGCTTATCAAACACAGAAAGGAGAAGATTTTTTAGCCATGTTTAGGAAATGTGGAGCGGAAGTTTTAGGGAATCGTTTACTCGCTAATGCATTAGCCACTGAAGCTAGCGTAGTACATTATGCGTTTTTTAATTGGAAAAAAAGACCATCGGTTCCTAATGCTTATACCTATCATTTAAAAAGCGGCATTGGTGGAACATTAATTGGATTCATCATGGTATTGTTAATTGAAACCATTGCTTTACACTTTATTGCAGCCTCGTGGAGTGTTGTTTTGGCTTGGATATTAACAGGCAGTAGTATTTATTGTGCTATCCAGCTTTTTGCCCATATGCGGTCACTCGCAAAACGGCCTATACTTATTGGAGAAAACTCCTTAACTGTCCGATATGGCCTGTTTGCCGATGCAACGATTGATTTTTCATTGATTGAATCTGTTGAGCTTTTTAAAGAGGAGCAAAAAGAGAAAGGAGTTAAGAAAGTTGCGCTGCTGGGAGAGCTTGAAGAACATAATATTCGACTAAGATTGAAAGCGAAGGTACCTGTACTTGGCGTGTATGGCATTACCAAATCGTACCACACACTTTTGTTTTTTGTAGATGAAAAAGAGCGGTTTATCGCCGATTTGGAATTAGCCATGCAAGGAGCATAAATTCAAAATGGGCATTGGCTATCGAGCTAATCGGTAACTAATGCCCAATTCAGCACTTAGAACAATACTATGTGATTTTTGGTAATGATCATTGACCACTTCCCAACCTCTTGCATTAATATCATTACTGAAGTAACTGCGCAAACCAACAGTAGCAAAAAAGCGATCACTAAAATAGAAATCTGTAGAAAGTCCAAGCATTCCCTGAATGATGCTTTGTTTGAACCGTTCGGAGATATCTATCCCCACACCATGATTAACGATTTCTTTAGCTGACTTCAAATGATTATAGGCTAATCCAAATTCTATATTAAACACCGTGGGTGATTGCCTTTGCTGCAATTGGGTGCGGTATTTGAGTAGTAAGGGAATTTGCCAATAATCTAATGCAACTTCTCTGGTTTGAAGCTTCCCTAAAATATGATCCTCGTAATGTTGACCTTGGTGCGAGTTGATGATAAAGCCTAATTCAACGCCTAGTTTTCCATAAGAATTATAACCCGCTCGAAAAGAGACTTTCTGTTCAAAATTAAAGGAATAAGCAAACTCATGTCCATTAAAAGCGCCATAAGTGTTTTGATTGAGAATCCAAGGGCTGTACACAGAACCCAATAAACCAACATATACTTCGCCTTTCGAAACATTTGGCAAAAGCACTTGCTCATAAACTGATGGAACAGCGTTTTGAGGCTGAGGAATGTGTAACACTTCTGTTTCTTGGGTACCTCCAATTACCGATGCCGGGAAAGAAGTTAATGGTGGTAGAACTTGAGTTAAATGATCTTTCTCAAGCTCATGAGGTGTTGAGTTTGTAAAGTGAGTATCAAAAAATTTGTGGTTTTTTTCGGGAATCACTTTACCTAAAGGTAACTTATCTTTTCTAGCTGCAACTTGTGTTATCGTGCTGGTACGGCTTTTTTGCTGCTTAGCTTGCGTTACAAGTTGATGACTAGGAGTTATTGTCTTTTTATTTGTTGTTATATCAGACTTTTCAGTATCAATACCTGCTTGTGTTCCTAAATCTTCATAACTGATTTGTTCTGCTATGATGGTATGCTCTTGCTGAGTAATTAATGTTAAGTCTGAGCGTAATGTGCTTAGTGGAAGTAAAAACGCAATAAGTAAGCTATAAATCATAAATGACTTCCAGCTTTTACGAGGCTCAGAGAAGTTGTTTTGCCAGGCATTCTCTAATTCTGTTTGCATACCGTCCATTACCTTTTGGAAGGATGGTGGCATAAACTCAGCATTTTCAAACTTCTTACGTAGCTCCTTATCAAATTTGCTATTCTTATGCTCTTGCTTCATAGAATAGTTCAGGATTTTCCATCATAAGTTTTTTGAGCATATTTCGTGCTCTTAACAATCGTTGTTTAGAATTTCCAACACTGATTCCCAGCATGTCACTAATTTCTTGATGGGTGTAGCCATCAATGGCGTAAAGGTTTAATACTACTCGGTAGTTTGTGGGCAATTGTTGAATTGCTTGCAAAACCTCTTGTAATGCCATTTGTTCCAATATGTCATCAGCATCAGATAAATCTGAATATAGGCTAATATCAGAAAAGTGATACTTTGGGTTTTGGTATTTTCGGAGGTGCTCAAGGGCTGTATTGATCATTACTTTTCGAATCCAACCGCCTAGCTCTCCTTTACCTGAATACGAATACAGTTTGGAAAAAACCTTAATGAAGCCCTCTTGCAATATATCTTGCGCCATTTCAGCATCAGGAGCATATCGCAAACAGATGGCAAACATCTTTGGCGCAAAAGTATTATACAACAGGGTTTGTGCTGCTGTATCTCCACTCATGCAACGATTAATCGTCCGCTTATCCATTAAAATTAGGCTCTAGGTTTTACTTATGTTGATGGGAATTACCTCTATGAAGTTACAAACATACTAGCATTTTTTTTGCCAGATTGTGTTTTTTCTAAAGTTAAAACAATTGTAATTCAATTTTGTGTGATTATACATTGAATTTATTGTATTATCGAAGCTTTTTAGTGTATGTTTGGAGCTTATTGTAGAGCGGAACTAAATCCATGATTTTTTGTTCTTCTTCTATTGTTTTATACGAGTATTTCAGAAATTGTTGCGCGATATGCCTAAAAAATATTTTCTAACGCCTGGTCCAAGTGAATTGTATTATACCGTGGCAGATCACATGCGAACGGCACTTTCGAACGGTATTCCTTCCATTTCTCACCGGAGTAAAGCCTTTGAAGAAATTTTTAAGCATGCGGTTACTGAACTCAGAAAGTTATTGGATATTCCAACAGATTATCATGTCGTATTTACGAATTCTGCGAATGAGATTTGGGAACGATTACTCCAAAATTGTGTCGAAAAAGAAAGCTTTCATTTAGTACATGGCTCTTTTTCAAAAAAGTTTGCCGCTTTTGCTAAACAACTGAATAAGAAGGCAGTAGTGCATGAAGTGCCATTTGGCGAGGCATTTGACATTAGTCAAGTGGAAATACCTGCCTCTGCGGAACTCATTGCAGCAATTGCCAATGAAACAAGCGCTGGAGTAGCTACTTTGCCAGAATCCATTTACCAATTAAAAGAGCAAAACCCTGAGGCATTATTGGTGGTAGATGCCGTATCAGCAGTGCCTTTTATAGAAGTCGATTTCTCAAAAATTGATTCGCTTTACTTCTCGGTACAAAAAGGGATGGGCTTGCCGGCAGGCTTAGGGGTTTGGATTTTTAATGATCGCTGTGTGCAGAAGGCAGAAACCTTGAAACAAAAAGGACAGGCCATTGGTACTTATCATTCAATTCCTTCATTAGTGGATAAGGCCGCTAAAAATCAAACTCCCGCTACGCCTAATGTATTGGGAATCTATTTGTTAGGTAAAGTGTGCGAAGACATGAATCGGAGAACCGTAGCGGTAATTCGGCAGGAAATGATTTATAAAGCAGCGTTGATTTATGGTTTATTAGAAAGACACCCTGACTTTGAGCCTTTTGTTCAAGACAAAAAGCATCGCTCGCAAACGGTTATCGTTGCGAATATTTTAAATGGGGGTACTTCATCGGAAGTGATTGAAGTATTGGAGAAATCGGGACTTACCGTTGGGACAGGATATGGTGAAAATAAGCAACGCCAAATTCGAATTGCCAATTTTCCAACACATTCTAAAGAATTATTTGAACGCTTGTATGATTTGTTAGAACCGATGCGATTTTCAGCATCGAAGGCATAGCGAACGACCAGAAGAAAAAATCCCCCATCAGCCGACTGCTCGATGGGGGAACGCATCTGTCTACACTTAGACCATATCTTTAAGAGTCTGTTTGGATTTTTTGTTTAGCCGAAAGAAAAAGTGCAAGCGATCTCTTAAGCTAATATCTTTTTCGGGTGGGGAAACGCAATTTTACCTTCCATGATAAACGCAACCTGACCTGTGATGAGTACGCGATCTTCCAACACTTCTAATTCAAGCTCGCCCATGCGTTCACTTAATTGAGCCGCTCTTAGCTGCTTTTTTCCAAGCTTTTTCGACCATAAATCTGCCAAGCCACAATGCGCTGAGCCTGTTACAGGATCTTCATCTATCCCAATATTTGGCTCAAATACTCGGGAAACAAAATCGTAATGAGGATCAGCAGATTTTGCAGTAATGACAACGGTATAAGGATCTAGCGCAGCAATCAACTGTCGATCATACGGAAAGTTTTGTACTGCTTTTTGTGAATCCAATTCGATGAACAAAACCTTGCCTTGATGAGCCTGAACAGCTCTCCAAGAAGCTGGAATAGTTGCTGGTAAATTAGCTAATGGTTTGGTAAAATCCCTTGGAAAATCGAGTTGAATTCGATTCCCCCTTTTTCTAATGGGTAATTCCCCGCTATACAAAGAATCTAAGATCATTTGATTGGAATTCGGAAAGAGCTTTTGCAAAAGCACTGCGCCTGCTGCTAAGCTAGCATGTCCACACAATTGAATTTCTAGTGTGGGGCTAAACCAGCGAATTTTACTTTTTACTTCATCAGGAATGATGAATGCAGTAGCTGGTAGATTTAATTCTGCTGCTACTTTTTGTAATAATTCTTTTTGCGGCCACTCAGGGCCATCTAATACAACGACACCTGCGGGGTTTCCTCGAAAAGGGGCAAATGCAAAAGAATCGAGATGGTAAAAATGGAATGTATTCATAACTTGTTTAATTTCAGATTGTTTGTGTATGCTTGGTTGATTCTAGTATAAATGAAAACAGGATAAGATCGTTAAAAAGCTTGAAGTTTGTCTATAAAATAAGTGCTGTATTTATTGCTTGTTCTGTTTTGCCTAAAATGATGCTTCAAAGTTGATGAGTTTTTTTTGTGCAAAACAGATGCAGATTTATTAATTTTGACCATAACAGATAGAGTTTTTTTAATACTGCTAAGTAAGATGACCTCTCCAAACTTTTTATACCTGCACCTTGCCAGTCGATTTGAACGCATGATTGAAGACGATGTATTAAAAGTTGGAGATAAGCTGCCATCCGTTCGATCTTTGAGTAAAGAACAAGGAGTAAGCATGTCTACAGCCTATCAAGCTTATGTGGAGTTGGAGAAAAAAGGATTAATCGAAGCTCGACCAAAATCGGGTTATTATGTGCGATTTTCACCTAAACATGCGCGTAAAACCCCAAATGCAGCAGTGCCTTTTGTGAAAGAAGCGGTGCAAGATGTAGAGGAAATGATTAAACAAGTATATGGAAACCTCACGCATCAAGATATCATTCCGTTTTCCGTAAATATGCCAGCAGCAGAGTTATTACCCACTGCAAAGTTGAAGAAATCAGTGACAGAAGTCTTGCGAAAATTTCCAACAGAAAGTTTACTCTATGGCGAAGTAGAAGGAAGCTTTCGCTTACGCACACAAATTGCACGATTGGCATTTAATGCAGGATTAGCCGTATCTGCTGATGAAATTATTGTTTCAGCAGGCTGCATTGAGGCCGTAAAACTCGCCTTAATTGCCTTAACCAAACCGGGAGATGTCGTGGCTGTAGAGAGTCCTACGTTTTTTGGAATTACCAAAACCATTACGGAATTAAATCGAAAAGTATTAGAAGTCCCTACACACCCCGAAACAGGTGTAGAACTAGAGGTCTTAAACCAATGGATTCCCGAAAAGAAAATTCGGGCTTGTGTGTTTGTAACTAATTTTAGTAATCCACTTGGGGCAATCATTCCTGACGAACAAAAAAAGCGATTAGTAGAAATTGTGGATAGGCACGAAGTAATTCTTATTGAAAACGACATTTACGGTGAATTGTACTTTGATACCAAGCGCCCCATGGCCTGCAAATCCTTTGATGTGAATGACTCAGTGGTGCTGTGCTCTTCCGTCTCCAAAAATTTGGCTCCCGGCTATCGCGTAGGTTGGCTAATTCCTGGAAAGCATTATGAAAAAGTCAATAAGTCATTAAATCACCAAACCGTATCTTCCTTAGGGCAAGAAGTGATCGCCCATTTTTTAGAGCATAGTCGATATGAATTACACATGCGGAGCTTACGCAAAGCTTTACACACGCAATGTTTGAAGTACCTACAAGTGATTCACGACTATTTTCCCGATTATGTTAAAGTAAGTCAACCCAGAGGTGGTTTTGTTTTGTGGTTAGAACTTGTTGATGGGGTAGATACCTTTGAAATTTTTAAGCGAGCGATTCAAGAGTATATCAGTATAGCACCAGGCCAACTGTTTTCACGACAAGCAAACTACAGCCATTTCTTGCGTATCAGTTTTGGAATGCCTTTTACAAAAAAGGTGGAACAAGCCTTAAAACGATTAGGAACAATTGTGCATGAAGTAGGAATGCGGCAATAGTTTTTTTACTGTAACAGCAAATTTTCTTCGCTATTTTCTCCATTTCTCCCCTCCCCAATCTGGTATAAATAAGTACAGCTATTGCACATAGTTACAAAAGTTCAATTCAATAGAACTGTAGACTTATCATATATCTCTAAGAGAAGACAATGAGATACGACCTGAGTAAAAAATGATGAACAACTTGATTTACAAGATGTTGAAAAGTGGCAGTAACTGTTATCAGCAGGCAAACGATTAGTGGAACGTACAGGCGGACATGGAATTGCTAATGAGGCAGATAAAGCATTTCTGACGAACTTGATTAATCAGGAACTTGAACACTTAACTACCTAGTAATTAGGAATTCCGATTAACTCCCTGTTAAATTCTTGTCAAATTTTATAGACTTGCCAAATCAATTCGTTTGATTTGGCAATTTTGTTTATTGGATGCAGGTGTCATATTAAAATAACGATTCGTTAGCGAATGAGAAAATGGAACTATTGAACTAAAATGAACTGAAAATTGTCCAATAAATAGCATTGAACAATCTAAGGCATAAAGCGTTTTATCAATAAGTTATTTTCTTACAAATCGAATGGTATGAACTGGAAAACAATTAATTCAGAAGCAAGTTTAGAAGAAGTTAAAGCAGCATCACACAAGCAACGTATTTTGATTTTTAAGCACAGCACGCGTTGCAGCATCAGTGCGATGGCGCTTAACCGAATGGAGCGGGCTTGGAATGAATCGGAGATGCAAGGGCTTACCCCTTACTTCCTTGATTTAATTGCTTATCGGCCAATTTCTAATAAAGTAGCAGCTGATTTTGGTGTTCAACATGAATCGCCTCAAGTATTGGTTATCGAAAATGGCGAATGTATTTACAATACCTCGCACATGGGGATTAATTATCAGGAATTGAAACAATTTGCCTCAATTTCTACAAATTAATTGTCGATTATACCTATTATCCAACATAAAAGCCGTCTAAATGAGTTGTTGTCGTATTTTTTAATCAGAAACTATATCAATATTAGTGAACAGGAGATGGGCGCTTCAATCTCTAAATGCTCATTGAATATTTACTAATAAGCGAATTAGATTAAGAGTCATGAAAATAGGAATTGTTTGTTATCCTACTTATGGAGGTAGTGGGGTTGTAGCCACAGAGTTGGGCAAATCATTAGCTGAAGAAGGGCACCAAGTACACTTTATCACGTATTCTCAGCCCACCCGCCTCGATTATTTTAATGAGAATCTATTCTACCACAAAGTAGATATACGAACTTATCCTTTGTTTGAATACCCTCCTTACGAACTGGCTTTAGCAAGTAAAATGGTCAATGTAGTGAAGATAGAGGAACTCGATATCCTTCACGTTCATTATGCCATTCCCCATGCTTCGGCAGCTTATATGGCGAAACAAATCTTGAAAACACAGGGCATTTCTATTCCTTTCGTCACTACGCTACATGGTACCGATATTACCTTAGTTGGGAAAGACGAAAGCTATGAACCCGTGGTTTCTTTCAGTATCAATGCATCAGATGGCGTAACAGCCGTATCAGAAAGTCTCCGACAAGATACAATTTCAGGATTCCACATCACCACGGATATTCGAGTCATTCCTAATTTTATTGACCTAAAACGATTTTCGAAGCAGAAAAAGGATCATTTTAAGCGTGCCATTTGTCCAAATGGAGAAAAGCTCATGATTCATACTTCCAACTTCAGAAAGGTGAAGCGGATTGATGATGTCATCAATGTATTTTGCCATGTGCGCAAACAAATGCCCAGCAAGTTATTGATGGTAGGCGATGGGCCTGAACGTAGGCGCATCGAAAATGCCTGTCATGAAATGGGAATTTTTGATGATGTTCGCTTTTTAGGTAAACTAGAAGCCATTGAAGAAGTGCTTTCTGTTTGCGACCTGTTTTTAATGCCTTCGGAAAAAGAAAGCTTTGGATTGGCAGCTTTAGAAGCAATGGCCTGTGAGGTGCCTGTCATCACGAGTAATGCGGGTGGACTTCCAGAGCTAAATATACAAGGCGTTACTGGTTTTATGAGTGATGTGGGAGATGTGCCCGATATGGTGAAGCACGCATTACATATCTTGGATGATAATCACCTACCTACCTTTAAGGAAAATGCTTTAAAACGAGCAAAAGAGTTTGATATTCATGAGATTCGCCCTTTGTATGTGCAATTGTATGAAGAGGTAGTCGATAAAAGTAAAGCATTAGCATTATAATGCGAGTACAGTCGCCAAGAAATGGCGCTTGGAAGTAGGGGCTTGCTCACATTAGGTGAAATTAGGCCAAAAAGTCAGTCCTTTTCTGCTTGGTATCAAGTTTGACCCTTTCCTTATTGAATAGCACATTTTTGAATAATTGATTATTTATGGATAAGCTTGTCCATGGCTTTCTAAGCAATTTGCTGGACAACTTATTTGGATAGCCCATAGGCTAGAGAAAAACAACAATATGGCAAAAGCAAAAATTAGATCAACAACTGTAGTTGCAATTGTTCACGATGGAAAAATTGCCGTTGGCGCTGATGGTCAAGCTACCATGGGAAATACGGTAGCTAAAAGTAATGTTCGTAAGGTAAGAAAACTGCAAGGAGGAAAGGTGATTGTTGGCTTTGCGGGTTCTACAGCAGATGCTTTTACCTTGATGGAACGATTTGAGGAGAAGTTAAGTGCCTATGGTGGCAATATGAAGCGCGCAGCCATTGAATTGGCAAAAGATTGGCGGACTGATCGTTACTTGAGAAAGTTAGAAGCGATGATGATTGCTGCTAACAAAGACGAAGTACTCATTATTTCAGGTACAGGTGATGTGATCGAACCCGATAATCAAATTGCCTCGATTGGTTCGGGAAGTATGTATGCAACTGCGGCGGCAACCGCGTTGAAAAAACATTCAGCTCATCTTAGTGCAGAAGAAATGGTACGAGAAAGTTTACATATTGCCGCAGATATCTGTATCTATACCAATCATAATTTGGTCGTTGAGACGATAAATGACTAATTGTCAGTCTATAGTTTTAGGAATGAGGTTGATTTTTGCCTTTTGAAGATGAAAGATTTTAGTTGAAACAACCTCAATTAAAAGGCATTAGGATATTTTCCTAATGCCTTTTTATAATTTTGTTACGCGACTACTAAATTTGAAGTATCATTACAACGTTGAAGAAATAGGCAGCGAGAGCTCAAGCCTATTTTCTCAAAATACCTCATCAAGTAAGGAATCATTGAAGCATGATCAGAAAAAAGTTTAATCGGAAGAAGTTTATCAAGCGATTATTTTGGTCGCTGTTCATCATGTTTGCAGGATGGGTGGTAAACATCATCTGGTTTAAACCTTTTTTTATTGAGCTGTTTTATGAGCGTATGTTTTTCAAGTATAGCCTTGAACACCCCGAGTACCTTACGCAGCACCATGCTTACGAAAAATATGCGTTTAGTGATTACGCGCAAAAGCTAAATGATATTTCTACTGAGCAACTCGAAGAGGATATGAAGAACTTGATTCGCAATTGGGATATGCTCAAAAGTTATCGGTTTCGTAAGCAAACGCCTAAGCAACAGGTTTCAACTAAAACGCTCGATTTTTATTGGGAAAGTGCGGTTTATATGTCGCAATATAACCAATCCATGCACTATAACTACCCAATAAACCACATCAACGGCAGTCACATTTCCTTTATTGATTTCATGCTGAATACACACGAAATCAAGACCTTGGAAGATGCTGAAAATTATTTGGAAAGGTTAAAAGTTGCGCCTCAAAAAATTCTTCAGATGATGAATAAGTTTGAGTTTCACCAAATACCACCAAGCCCAATCATTGATAAAATCATCATCCAAATTGAAGCATTTATTGAGCCAGGCGTTAAAGAAAATTTGTTGTATAAAGATTTTCAGCAAAAAATTAACCGTGTCACAAACCTTCCTGATCAGGGGAAGATGGAGTTAAATTATGAACTCACCGTGCTCATTGAAGATGAGATTATACCCGCTTATCAGTATTTACTAGAAGAATTGAGGCGGGCTAAATCTCGCTCAGTCATGTCTACAGGAGTTTGGCAGTTAGAGATGGGAGACATCTACTACAAAGATTTATTGCGCTTGCATGTAACCAGAAGTCCCTATCAATCCATCTCGGCAGATAATTTAGCTATTGGGATAATGGATGAAATGGAACGGGTGAGGCTACAGCTTCATGAATTACTCGATTCATTAGGGTATCCTCCTGAAGATAGCTTAAAGTATACAATTGCAAAAGTGATGGAGGATTCACAATTTGTCTATCAGGATACACCAGAAGGAAAAGTAGCATTTTTGGAGGAGATTACACAACAAATTAAAGAAACGAATGACTCAGTAAGTAAAATATTTGATGTACATGTAGAAAACTCGCTAGGAATTCATGCGATGATTACCCATAACGATCCCTATACCTCTCGACTTTTTTACTATCCATCCAGCTTAGATGATTACCGAAGTGCTCGACTATTTATTAACACCGATAGCATTCATCATATTCCCCGATTTATGCTACCCGCACTCATCCACAATTACATCACACCTGGAGAGCATTTTGTGCGAACGGTGCAACATCACCTAAAATCATTACCTACCTTTAGAAGAGCATTAAACTTTGATGCATACACCGATGGGTGGAGTTTTTATGCACAACGTTATTTAAAGGAGGCAGGTTATTATTATCAAACTCCCTACGAAGAACTTGGCCGCTTGTATCAAGAATTTTTGCGCGCAACCGCAGCTTTGACGGATTACTTCCTGCACAAAGAACGCTATGCCCGTGAAGATTGCATTCAGTACATCATAGATAATGCAGGCATTTCTGAAATGGAGGCTGAGGCTATGGTTGATCGAATTCTTGTTGATCCAGGGCGTGCCTTCGCCTATTGGGCAGGTTATCAAAAAATTATAGAACTGCGGGAAAAAGCAAAAGAAAAATTAAAAGGTAGATATAATCTCAGAGAATTTCATCAAGCTATTTTAAATTGCGGCCCAGTACCTTTAGATGTACTCGAAATGGTGGTAGATCAATACATTAATGAGCTATTGCCTGAAGACGAAAGAATTACGGATGATAAAATGGCTAAATTCAATTTTAATTAATCAGGTATGTTATCAGACTTTGCCTATTTACTCTTATTCTTAATTGGTGGATTAATTTTCGCATCAATCGGCTTATTTGCGGCAAGTATGATTCGCCCTAAACGGCCAAACCCTGAAAAATTAACCAGTTATGAGTGTGGAGAAGATCCGACAGGCTCGGCTTGGGGTAATTTTAATATTCGTTTCTACATCGTGGCTTTAATCTTTATTCTATTTGATGTGGAAATTGTCTTTTTATTTCCTTGGGCAACCGTTTTTGGGCAACAAGAATTAATTGAAAACACTTCAGGACTTTGGGGATGGTTTTCCTTGGCTGAAATGTTTATTTTCCTCTGTATTTTAGCGCTCGGACTCGCCTATGCTTGGCGCAAAGGGTTTTTAGATTGGGTACGACCACAGGTAAAAGTAGAAGATTATCAATCTCCTGTACCTCCTCAACTTTATGAAAAAATCAATCAACAATACCAAACTGCTGATCAAGAGTTGGTAAATTGATTCCGTGTCCGAATCCATAATTGCCTATCATTATTCAAGTATTCCATTACATTTGCAAGCGGTTTGTTTACATACGGAGGTTGTCTAATTACCGATGCGAATTGTCTAATAGAAGATTTCAATCTTACGTTATCAGCCTTCATTTAATTCCCAACGTATGCGCTCAACTGTTCTTGGAAAACCTATCTTAGCTAGCTTACTTTTTACAATAGCTCTACTCTTAGTGCTCAGTTCTTGCGAATTACAGGAAGAAAAACTGACTGCCGATGCTTCCATCCAACTGACTTTTTCTACGGATACGGTTTTCTTTGATACGATTTTTACTTCTTTAGGCAGTATTACGAAGCGATTTAAAGCGTATAACCCCAGCGAAAATGCCATTGAAATTGATGAAATTGCTGTTGGGGGTGAACCCAATTCATTCTATTCAATGGTGGTGAATGGGACGGAGTCCAATCGAGTACAGAATGTGCGGGTATTGGGTAAAGACAGTGTGTTGATTTTGGTAAAAGTGAACATTGATCCACTTGATCAAGATTTGCCCTTTATTGTGCAAGATTCGGTTACGTTTGTTACCAATGGGAATTTTCAAGATGTGAAGCTCGTTTCGTGGGGGCAAGATGCTAACTTTTTACGGGATTCGGTATTAGATTGCAATACCACTTGGGATGCCAGCAGGCCTTACGTTATTTTTGATGATGTGTTAGTGGATTCCAACTGTACCTTAACCATGTTGGAGGGAACCAAGGTGTATATGAATGCGGGTTCTGATTTATTTGTGCGTGGTTCTTTGAATATTTTGGGTAAGGCTGATAGTTTGGTAAAAATTCAAAGTGTTCGCTTAGATCCGCCTTTTGACATTACACCAGGGCAATGGGGTGGCATCGTATTTATTGAAGGGAGCCAAGGAAATCGCATCGAAGGTGCGGTAATTCGAAACGGCACGTTTGGGCTATTTGCCGATCCTTCAGAAACCACTCCAATTGACATCAACATCAATCAAAGCATTATTGAGAATGCTTCTTTTTCAGGAATTTCTAGTTTTGGGGCGAATATCACCATGCGCAATACCTTAGTGCAAAATTGCATTGAATATACGGTATTTTGCGTTGGAGGAGGAAACTATACCTTTGAGCATAATACTTTTGCCAACTATTCTTTTGATTTCTTTCGGGAAAACCCGCAACTCGTACTTGGCAACTTTGTCGTGATTAATACCGATCAAGGAGAACAACTGATTGCTTCCGATTTAGAAGTCAACATGACCAATAATATCGTATGGGGCAGTTTAGAAGATGAAGTGCAATTGCCAGACCCTGATCCAAATTTTACTGCAATTTATACGTTTCGAAACAATTTAATACGCACTACGCTAACCGCTTTAGACATTAACGGCAACCTCATTAATATCGACCCGCTATTTACCTCCCCTTTCGATAAGGATTATACCCTAGATACCCTAAGTCCAGCCCAAAATGCAGGAATTGATATTGGCGTAGCAGTAGATTTAGAAGGTACGAATCGCGTTGGTTTGCCTGATCTTGGCGCTTTTGAACGAGTTGATTAATCGTTATGATTACCTGCTTCAATCTTACCTTTCCAGTTAAAGGATTGTTCATTGATGGCGCGCATGGTACATAGAATTCCGTTTAGGTGATCGTATTCGTGCTGAAATAATTCAGCCATACCTTCGTAACTTGTAGTACTATTCTAAGTAGGGATATACCTATATCTTCAGTAGTGATTTGTGCGTTATAAAATTAGATTATTTACCTAATTACAAACATTATGTTTACCATTAACCTTTCCAAACGATTTATTGCCTGTTGTTTTGTACTATTTATTGGGATTTCTACGGCATTTTCCCAAACGACACCGCAAGCCTTACTTTCTGCGAGTGATATTGACTTATTCATTAAATCGTTCAATCCTTTAAAAGAAGACTTAGAAAAGCTTGGCCACAAGTATGAAGGGATGAATCACAATACCATCACCGCTTTTGCTGCTAATGAAGACGTAAAAGCCGTATTTCGAAAGCATGGTTGGAAGGATGATTTCTATCCCAAAGTGAGTGCGATTGTGTATGGTTACTCCTACTTAAAAACAATTCAACAGATTGATAAGATGCCTGCTGAGCAAAAACAAGCGATGGAGCAAATGATGGCCCCTATGAAGCAACAATTTGCAGCTTTAGTGCATAAAGATGACATTCAAACTGTAAAGAAAAAGTTCGATGTCATCGATCAATTCTTTCAGAAACAATAAAGATAAAAATTGGTTTATGATAGTGAGCAACATGTTTTGAACGTGTTGCTTTTTATGTTTTAGCCCATTACCTTAAGTGAGTACTTTGTACAAAGTAACATTTCACCCCCTTAATTGTATCCCTTATGTCAAATGTTGATTTAATTATTGAAGAGCGCAGTCGAGATATTGGTGACTTTTTAGTTGGCCGAATTTTGCCATTTCGAGAAAAACGCATGGTTGGTCCTTTCATCTTCATTGATCATATGGGGCCTTCTACCATCAGCCCTGGTCATCACCTCGATGTAGATCAACACCCGCATATTGGGCTTTCTACACTTACCTATTTATTAAAAGGAGCGATGCAGCATCGCGATAGCTTGGGTACCGATCAGCGCATTACGCCAGGTTCGGTAAATTGGATGACTGCGGGTAAGGGCGTAACCCATACGGAGCGTACTCCTCAAGACCTTAGAGGGCAAACTTTTGAGATTAATGGGTATCAGATTTGGGTGGCTTTACCGAAAGAATTAGAAGATACCGAGCCGTCATTTCATCATATTCCTGCCGAAAAACTCCCAACCTGGTCGGAAGGTGGAGCCGATTTTACCTTGGTGGCAGGGAAAGGCTTTGGTAAATCTTCTCCTGTTCCTGTTCATTCAGACTTATTTATGGTAGAGGTCATTGCCAATGAACGATTTCAATTGGATATTCAAGGGCAACTGAGCGGTGAAATTGGGGTATGCATTGTAGAAGGGCAAATTCAGGCTTGCGAACATAATTTGGGGAAAGGCAATATGCTGGTTTCCAAAGTGGAAAATACCTGTTCAATTACTATGGAAGCCAACACACACCTTTTCCTTTTTGGTGGTCAACCTTTTGAAGAAAACCGATACATCACTTGGAACTTTGTAGCTACCAGTAAGGAAAAAATTAATCAAGCCATTGAAGATTGGAAAGCGCATAAATTTCCCAAAGTGCCGAATGACGATACCTATGTACCGATGCCACCGATGAGGCTTAAAATGAAATAAATCGTATGTTTTGCTTTTGAACAGGGTTACCCAATGGCGAAAAGTGATTGCAATGGGTAATAATTTTATGGGAAATTAGGTTGCTATCAGCATGAATGTACAGGAAACTAGTGAAAATCGTAACTAAAACAAGTTTAAACCGTTTTCCCATTTTATGTGAAGTCATTAACTTTGCGACTTCAACAGAAATAAAACCATTAAAAAATGCTTTACCCTAGTAACATAGAGCAAAAACTGGGCTTCGATAAAATACGAGATTTATTAAAAGAAGAATGCAGCGGTCCAGTAGGAAAGACTTTTGTAGATAAAATTCGTTTTTCCTTCAACCCTCATGTAATCCTTAAGCTCACGACACAAACAGAAGAATTTCAACAGATTTTAATTACGGGTGAAGAGTTTCCCGCTGGAGGTTTTTTAGATGTAGAATACATTCTTGAAAAGATTAAGATTCCAGGAACCTTTATGTTTGAGGACGAAGCGAGCGATTTAAAAATTGCTTTAGATACCTTAAATACAGCACTGATATTCTTTAAGAACGAAGAAAAGCAAGAAGCTTATCCAGAACTCGCCCAACTTTCCAATAATATAGAACATACACCGAGTCTGCATCGAGCCATTGATATGGTGATTGATGAACGCGGAAAAATAAGAAACAATGCTTCGCCAGAATTGGCAAAGATTCGGAAACAAATTCAGTCCAAGCAAATGGGCTTGCGCTCTCGAATGGATAGTTTGTTGAAGCAGTTTAAAAATAGTGGCTTTACTAAGGAAGACGCTTCGCCAACTATTCGAGATGGGCGATTGGTGATTCCTGTAGCTGCGGAATACAAACGTCAGGTAAAAGGATTGGTGCATGATGCTTCAGCTACTGGCCAAACGGTTTACATCGAACCTCAAGAAGCATTGGATTTGAATAATGAGGTTCGGGAGTTATTTATTCGTGAGAAACAGGAAATCATCCGAATTTTATCGAAGCTCACCGATACAATCCGACCACATATTCCTAACTTATTGAAAGCCAACTTCTTTTTGGGAATGATGGATTTTATTCGCGCCAAAGCCAAGTTTGCTCAGCAGGTAGAAGCCATAAAGCCAGAACTTGAGGACAGGCCACACATGGAGTGGTATCATGCTACACATCCATTATTATTATTGGCACATCGGCAACAAAATAAATCCATTGTTCCACAGAGTATTCGCTTAGATGGAGAAGAAGAAAAACGCATTTTAGTCATATCAGGGCCAAATGCTGGAGGAAAGTCCATTACCTTAAAAACGGCAGGTTTATTACAATACATGTTTCAATGCGGTTTGTTGGTACCCATGGTAGAAGGTTCTAAAATGGGGGTTTTTAAAAATATCTTTATTGATATTGGCGATGAACAATCATTGGAAAATGACTTGAGTACCTATAGTTCCCACCTCACCAACATGCGTTTTTTCCTCAAAAACGCGAATCGCCACTCGCTTTGCCTCATCGATGAGTTTGGTACAGGAACAGAACCCAAACTAGGCGCTGCTATTGCCGAATCTATTTTAGAACAATTGAATCGTAAAAAGGCATTTGGAGTAATTACTACCCATTATGCCAATTTAAAATTCTTTGCAGATCGTACAGAAGGATTAATCAATGGAGCGATGCGATACGATGTAGATCAGCTGCAACCCTTGTATGAATTAGAAATCGGCCAACCAGGAAGTTCCTTTGCTTTAGAGATTGCTCAGAAGATTGGTCTTCCACAAGAGATTATTGGTAGAGCCCGAAATAAAGTAGGCAAAAAGGAAGTCAATATTGAACGTTTATTGGGGCAGTTGGAAAATGAGAAGAAGGAGCTCAAAAGTAAAAATCAAGAGTTGGAACGCAAGCAACGTGAATTAGAAAAAACACTTTCTGAATACACGGAAAAGAAAGCTTACTTTGAGGAGTATCGCAAAAAGATCATGAATGAGGCCAAAGCAGAGGCTGCAAAATTGCTTAGCCAAGCGAATCGCAAGATTGAAATGGCTATTAAGTCCATCAAAACGCATCAGGCCGATAAAATTGTGACCAAGCAAATTCGTCATGAAATCGATAACTTCAAAGAAAGTCTAGCGCCTGAAGAAGTTGATGAAACGAAGATCGACAAGGAGAAAGAACCTAGCTATGAGGTTGTTGGAGGAACTATTGCGGTGGATGACTATGTGAAAGTGAAGGGACAAGAAACGGTTGGGAAAGTAGTTGGTATACAAAACAAAGATGCAGCTGTGATGATTGGTGAATTAAAATCCAATATTCGTTTAAACCGCCTCGTCAAAATCAGTAAAAAAGTATTTAAGGAACAAACCAAGAGTAATTCATCTGCAAGAGGCGGGATTAACTTAAATCAAAAGTTGATGGAGTTTAGTCCTAATTTAGATTTAAGAGGTAAACGGGTAGAAGAGGTGTTGCCCATACTTGATGATTTCTTATACAATGCCATTATGTTTAGCCAGCACAACCTCCGCATTGTACATGGGAAAGGCACAGGAGCACTACGTGAATTAGTTCGTAAACACTTGAGAACCTTCAAGGAAATCAAACACTTTGAAGATGAACACGCCGATCGGGGAGGGGCAGGAGTAACGTTGATTGAATTATAAGCAAGAGGAATGAAAGTTCCTCTTTTTTTGTAAAACTTACATGTTCTAGCAATTATTATTCCAGTAACTACTTTTTAGTCCGCAACCCTTTTCGGGATATGTTTTTTAGTAGAGCTACGAGAGTCATGTTGACAAGTGATTAAAATCATAGCAAATATTAAATTTTTTTCGGGATTAGTTTGGATAATACAAATAACATTGATAAATAGCGTACGTATTCTGCTAAAAAGCTGAGTACATCGCTCAAACATACTATTATACTTTCTATCCGCTCAATCTCAAGCTATTATGAAAGTGGGTGTTCATCAATAATGATACAATTATTTGATGTGTTAAACCCACAAACGAATCGAACTATTGTTAACCTGCTTTACAGGTAAAAACTCGAATGACTAAACATTCACCAACCAAATCGTATTAACTTAATTTAAGCCCCTCATTTGAGGGGTTTATTTTTTCTCAATGCTCATAAAAAAAGCCGACATGAAGTCGGCTAAAAGTTTTCTTAGGTGTGTGATAACATTAAGCATAGTTATGCAGCATAATGGGCATCACAAGCATTAAAATATCTTCATCTGCTTCTACTTCTCTTGGGATCACTAAGCCCGCACGACCAGGTTCTGAGAGTTGTAAAATGATTTTTTCAGAATGTAGGTTATTTAACATCTCAATGAGGAATTTGGCATTAAAGCCAATTTCAATATCGGCACCGTCATGCTCACAGAAAACGCGTTCTGTTGCCTCATTAGAAAAATCTAAATCTTCTGCGGATACTTTTAACTCATTCCCTGTAATTTTAAATCGAACTTGATTGGTTGATTTATTTGCATAAATGACCAAACGTTTCAAGCAGCCAATCATTTCGCCACGATCCAATACCACATGATTATCATTGTTCAATGGAATCACATTATTGTAGTCTGGAAAACGTTCATCAATCAAGCGGCAAATTAATTTCACATTTTCGAAGCTGAAGATGGCATTAGAGTCGTTGTACTCTAAAGTAAGTGGCAAATTGATTGAAGGCAAAGAAGCTTTCAATACCGATAAGGCTTTTTTATGAATAATCATGGAGGCCTCATGCTGACTTCCCACATCTTTACGCGTATATCTCGTTAAGCGATGACTATCCGAAGAAACAAAATTGACTTCGCCTTCATTAATCGAGAAATAAACGCCATTCATCGCTGGCTTCATTTCATCATTACTTGTGGAGAACAGGGTGTAGCCTATCGCTGAAGTCAGCATATCCGTCATCAAATCCACTTTATCGGCACCTACCAGTTCTGGAACTTTAGGGAAATCAGCTGCATTTTCACCAGCTAACTTATACCGACCATTATCCGAACTAATCTCAATGCTATAGGTACTGAAGTCAATGGTGAACGTAACAGGTTGCTCAGGCAAGTTCTTGAGCGTATCCATCAGCATTCTTGCAGGTACTGCAATGTTACCATTCTCTTCTGCTTCTACTTCCAATTCTGTAATAATAGAGGTTTGCAAGTCCGAAGCAGTAACATTAAGCTTGCCGCCTTCAATTTCAAATAAGAAATTTTCTAAGATCGGCACGACAGGATTCGAAGGAATCACGCCGCTAATTGTGGACAAATGCTTCAGTAATGTTGAAGTTGAAACAATGAATTTCATATCTTCTCAGCTAGCTATAAATGTGAAAAATTTTTTCTATGAGTAGTTGTAGTTTGTAGCTTTCATAATTACCAAAACTTCCCATTTATTTGATGCAAAATGGGATAATGGCGTTTCTATCTATGAAAATACAAAAAAATTAACGTAAATGTAAAATTAGGACTTTTTAACTGAAAAGCTATGAGATTGTGCTGAAACATCTCAGATAAAAAGTGCTTTATTTCTTTGAGCTTTTATGCGTGTAATTTATCAATTTCAGCTGCTAATTCTCGATCTTTTTCCGTCACGATATTTCCTGCATCGTGGGTACATAATGCAATTTCCACCTTGTTATAAACATTTGACCAATTTGGATGATGATCTCGCTTCTCAGCCAACAAAGCTACTTGCGTCATAAACCCAAATGCTGCTACAAAATCCTTAAACTCAAAGGTTCTTTTCAGTTGATTATTTTCTTCTTTCCACATAAAATATCAATTTTTAAAGGTCAAGTAATAGAATGTAAAACTTTCCGCTCTTAAAGCTTTTTTTAGTTTGGGGTAATTTATAAATTGATAACAAAATGTGCATCGTTTTTTGCATAAAAGAATTCTAAGAAACTACAAAATAGATCAATATTGAATGTGTAAACCTGTAAAACAACTCATTGATTTTGAGCTTTGTGCATAGCAATAAAGAATAATCAATACTTGTAACTGATCCATTACCAGAGCACTTTATTCACTCATTTCCAAACCTTGCAACCCTTATGGAGTTTTTAGAAGATTTTATTGACAAGTTTGAACATTTTCACTGGACGTTTTACTTCGTATGCTTCGCTACCATTGCACTTATTGTGATGTTTATCCAAGATGTTACCAACAAGAAGCAAACCATCAAACACAATTTCCCTATCGTTGGTCGAATTCGCTATTTATTGGAATCGGTTGGACCAGAACTGAGGCAATATATTGTCGCGAATAACCGAGACGAATTGCCATTTAACCGAGGAGAACGTTCTTGGATTTATGCATCATCTAAGCGAGAAAATAATTACGCGAGTTTTGGTACAGATAAAGATTTATACAACCCCGGCCATGTATTTATTAATCCGAATATGTTTCCTTATCGGGTGGAGCCTGGCCATGTCAATCACAAAGATCCGTACTTCATTCCTTGTGCAAAAGTGATGGGGGAATACCACAACCGAAAACGGCCTTACAGACCTTATTCCATATTAAATATTTCTGCAATGAGCTTTGGCTCCCTTTCAGCCAATGCGGTTACGGCACTAAATATAGGCGCTAAAAAAATTGGTTGCTGGCACAATACGGGCGAAGGAAGTCTATCTCCTTATCATTCGCATGGTGCAGATGTGATTTTTCACTTTGGTACAGGTTACTTTGGTTGTCGTGATGATGAGGGTAATTTTTCAATGGAAAAGATGAAGGAAATTGTCGATAAAAATCCTTTTGTACGGGCAATTGAAGTCAAGTTGTCGCAAGGTGCTAAGCCTGGGAAAGGTGGGGTGTTACCTGCCAAAAAGATTACCCCTGAAATCGCCAAAATTCGACATATTCCATTAAACAAGGACGTACTTTCTCCTCCTTACCATTCGGCATTTAAAACCTTGGAGGAAATGATTGATTTTATTGAGGATATTGCCGAGAACACGGGATTACCTGTAGGAATTAAATCGGCAGTAGGTAAACTTCAAATGTGGGAAGAATTGGCAGATTTGATGATAGCCACAGGAAAAGGACCTGATTTTATCACCATAGATGGTGGTGAAGGCGGAACAGGAGCAGCGCCTCCATCTTTTGCCGACCATGTGGCACTTCCTTTTGTTTATGGTTTTGCTAGTGTATATAAAATTTTCAAAGACAGAGGCTTAGCTGATAAATTGGTTTTTGTTGGTGCAGGAAGGTTAGGTTTCCCGGCCATGTCATTGAAAGCAATGGCCATGGGCGTTGATGTGATCAATGTAGCACGAGAAGCAATGATGGCAATTGGATGTATTCAGGCACAGGAATGCCATACGAACTTCTGTCCAACAGGCGTTGCTACTCAAAATAAATGGCTCTCTTCTGGACTTGATCCTAAAAATAAATCAGAGCGTTTTTATAATTATGTCAAAACTTTCCGCAAAGAGATGTTGGAAATTACGCATGCCTGTGGATACGAACATCCTTGTCAAATGACGATGGATGATGTAGATGTGAGTATGGGTGATAACAACCAAACACAAACGCTGAAAGAAGCTTATAACTATGAAAAAGTGCCTGTTCCGTTTAAAAATATGGCTCATTTAAAAGAATGTCCTCATTTGGGAGGCGATTATGCCCGTGAACAAGCGGCTAAACTGCATGCAGTTTAATAGTGTTTTAGCTAAAAGAAAGGCGATTTAATAGAAAAGACGCGAATGATATAGCGTCTTTTTGTGTTGCCTTTTGTAGGAGATTAAGCTTTTAAGATGAGTTGTTCACTACTAAAAATGGAAATATTTCAGGAATGTAAAGTAGATTCAATCATCTTTTTTAATTATCTTTTACATTTCTCTTTAAAACTCTTTAGCAAATAATCATTCCAAAACTAATCATTATGTTTGCGGAGGTGGTTATATTTGTAGATTATCATAGCATGTGAGTGGTAGCATGGTGGTTGCTACTCTCTATTCAAACTGAACTTTGCAAAACTTAGATGGAGCGTCTCTACTTACAATCAACACAAAAGTATATGCCTACGGTTATACTCGATCCAGATTCATGTGAATTTGAGTTGATTGGTCAGTGCTACATGGAACATACCGATTTGTTTTTTCAACCCATTTTTGAGTGGCTTGATGAATTTTTACTGATCAACCATGAGCTTGTATCATTAAATATAAAACTTTCCTATTTTAATACTTCTGCGGTAAAATGCATCTGGGAGTTTCTGAATCGCTTGGCAAAATACCATAAACGATCTGGACAAGAGGTGGCAATTAATTGGTACTTTGATGAAGAAGACGATAACATGCACGATATCTACCTAGACTTTGAGGAAGAAATTCCATTAAAATTCAATCATATTCAGAGTGATGAAGGTTAATCGTTTTCACCGTATGTTTTTCTTCAATATAAATGAGTAAGTTATTATAGACTAAAAAAGATTCATTTCCTATCCCCTTCAATTCACGATCAAGTATAGCTTGATAAATAGGTGTGCCTGATTTTGTCATGATTAATAAATGCTGGGTATAGAAAACCTGCTCTTGCTCATAATACGCGATGATGAGTAAGTGATCATGCTCCAAATAATCGATAACCATACTTGCTTGCACTTGAAACTTAGTAGCTAAAAAATTTGCTACGGTATCGAAATATGGCGTTTCGCTCACATAACGACTAGGGAGTTGAACATCCACTACGTGACTTTCAAATTGAGTAATGGTTTGCGATTGAGCCTGTTTGCTATTGCCCGTATGTATATCAACCAGCTCCCTGCTTTGCTGAGGAGTTTGCAAAATCACGTGTTGTTGATTAGCAGTTTCAAATAACCCTTCACTCATCCACAATCCTTCCCCTGCTTTTCCGTCAATAGCAATTAACTGTTTAGCTTCTGGGTTTTGACTGTCTGCAAATTCAGTAATTAGCAGTACACCTGAAACCGCATATTGCATCGTTAACCACCAAGGCTCTTCCAGCATATAATCTGCCCAGAGTACAGATTGATCGGTTAAGTCTATGGCACTAAACATGACCTCTCGCTCCTCTTCATCCCTTACCTCTACAAATAACAGGTTTTGTGTATCATCAATTAGTAATTTCCAGATTTTTCCTGCACTATGGTATAAATTAACACTTTTTATAGGTGGCATGCTGTTGGAGTTTTGCGCTACAATCTGTTAACTTTACAGAATTTTAGTTAGAGTTTTGACCAAATTATAGACCGTATTGTCTATTATCAAGAGCTAGTTAAAGATTAATCATTTAAAAATCCTTTTACCAAGTACTTTGATTACAAAGTACGAAGGCTCAATTTGGCACATTCTATGAATACCTAAGAGTTATTATGAAATACTTGCGCATTCCATCTATTTATTTGGTATTTACCTTAAGTCTTTTCCTAAATCTGCAACTCATTGCTCAAGAGGACGACAAGACTAATGGTACATCTGCTGATACTGCTTTGGTAACATTGGAAGAATTTGAGCAACCAACCTTGGAACTCAGTCCCAATGCAGTTGATAAGAAAAAGCGAAAAGAGGCGAAAAAAAATCAGCAAAAAGCCAAAACCAAAAAAGCGAAAAAGAACGTTTTTTATGGCATAAAGGCCAAAAAGTTCATCATCAAAAAAGTGAGAGGCAAAAATGTGTACACTGAAAAGTTTTATGTGCTTCCCAATTATCAGCCTCCCAGTAAATATGCCCAAGAAAAGTATTACTTTGATCCAAGAGCGAAGCCTACTAAGCGCAAAATTGTGAGAGTAGCTTATGTGCATCAAAAATATGGTTTACCCCTTCATGGGACTTATGAGAAAAAAGTAAATGGAGAAACGATTGAGAAAGGCATTTACTATAAAGGAACCAAACATGGTAGGTGGGAAAAGTACAAAATCAATAAGCGGGATAATCGTGGCTATGAATTGATTGAAAAGAAAAAGTATGATAAAGGCTTCCCTAAAGATGCCCATATTACCTACTACGACCATAAAAAAACGAAGGTTAAGGAAGTGATTCCTTTCGTGGATGAAAAACGAGAGGGCACGTATCTGAAGTTTTATAAAAGCGGTCGATTAATGGAAAAGGGGAAATACCAAAATGAAAAGAAAGTAGGGAAATGGACCGAATACTATGATCGTGATCGTGCGAATCGAAAAGTGGTAACGGAGTATCCTAAATATTACTGGGAAGAAGGCGAAGGTAAGGTTATTAATAGATGGTAGAGATACAAAATTTTGTATCTCTCTACTGCACCCAACTACCATTATTTATCGTCATCATCCTTTTTTTTCAACCGCTTCGCCTCCAAAAGCATTTTGTGGAGCATCCATTCGATCTGCCCATTTGTACTGCGAAATTCATCAGCAGCCCACTTTTCGATAGCTTTGTAAGTTTCAGGATCAATTCGTAAAACAAATGATTTCTTTTTTGCCATGTGGTTTGGATTCCTATACCAAGATGTAACAAATGGTTCTCGTAACACTACGAGAACCGGTCATTAGTTGTTGGTCAGTGAAAAATCGTATTTTTGTTTAGCGTTGTCTGATTTATTGATGTAACGTTCCTGTGTTAATTACAGGACTTGCATCCCGATCTCCACAAAGCACAACCATCAGGTTACTCACCATAGTTGCTTTCTTATCTTCATCTAAATCAATAATGTCTTTTTCAGAGAGTTTTTCCAATGCAGACTCTACCATTCCTACTGCACCTTCAACAATTTTAAGACGAGCTGCTACAATAGCCTCCGCTTGTTGTCTACGCAACATGGCATTTGCAATTTCAGGTGCGTAAGCCAAATAACCAATTCGAGCTTCTAGTACATTAATACCTGCAATTTGTAAACGGGCATCTAATTCTTTTTCCAATGCTTCATTCACTTCATGCAAACCAGAACGTAAGGTGACTTCTTGCTGATCATCATCAAAATTATCATAGGGGTATAAGCCTGCGAGCTTTCTTACTGCAGCATCGGTTTGAACACGGACAAAGCTACGATAATCATCTACTTCGAAGGCTGCTTTGAACGTGTCTTGCACTTTCCAAACCAAAATAACACTGATCAGGATTGGATTACCCATTTTATCATTCACTTTCACACGCTCACTATCAAAGTTCCTTGCTCTTAATGAAATGGATTGACGCTTATAAAAAGGATTGGCCCAAAAGAACCCATTCGCTTTTACTGTGCCTTTATACTCTCCAAAGAGCACCAATACCTTCGAACCGTTCGGATTGACAATAAAGAATCCAATCAGTAATAATAGAATGGTGGGAATTAAGATAATGGCAACTATGCGGAGTGGTATATTGTAGGCAGCCATGGTAAATGCCCATATATCTACTCCAATTAAAATTAATATAAGGAGCAAGACTAAATACCCCGATATGGGTTTGGTTGTTTTTTCCTGATTCATAACTATAGTATTGTGATATTAAAATGATATCACAATTATATTGAAATATTTTGAATTAACCAATATTGCCGATCAATTGCCTGTGTTTCCGAAAATTAATCGGAATTTTTGATCAAAAATCTCTTGATGCAAGTGGTATGTGTGGTAAATCGTTTACCACAAGTGCGTAAAGCAAGCTGAATTTATGGATTGGGAAGTGCTATTTCACATAAGGGAGGCGAGCTATATATGATGTAGCAAAGAACGGTAGGAAAATGAGAAGAAAGGGATGCAACACCTATAGTGTTCGATTTTGTGTTCACTTTTTCAAAAAAAGTGTTCGATTTCGAACATGGCATATTCTATAGTTGAAGATTGATTCATATATAAAGTTCTGATTATCAATTAAATAAACCAAATGGCATACCGATTGTAAATTACTTGGCACAGTGTCAAATTAATAACAACAAGAACAAAAACTTAAAAAAACAAAATCATGGAAAAGGCAACATTAAAACAAAACATTATCCGCGAAATCGTCATTGCCCTTGTTTGTATTTTAATAGCTATTTCAAGTACTGCATTTGGAGCAGCAAAAACCACAAAAACTAACTTGAAAGGCAAGGGTACACAAGAAAAAACGAAAAGAACAGCTTTAACCGCAGATGAATTAGCATTATTCAAACTACTTGAAAAGGAACATCAGGCAGAACAGCTTGAAATCGCAAAAATTTCAGATACAGAAACGATTAACTACAAAAAAGTATTGGTGTATGATATGGCAGGAACGCTATTACAAGAGCAAGACAGCCAAAAAGCCGCAATAGATTTACTTAAACTTCCGAAAGGCGCAAAATTACTTACTGTAGATGATGATTTGGCGATCTACATCGTGCTCTAGTAAGAAGCATAAACTAACAGAAACCACAGCTTGTTAAAGGCTCAAATTCCCGAGAAAACTCATGTTTTCGGGAATTTTTTTATGGTTATAGGGTGTTTATTCAATTTTTATCTCTTTTAGCTCTTCCACCGCAGCCAAACATTGTTCTACTACAAATTTCTGTGTTTGGTCAAGCTCTTCAAAGTTGCGTTCATTTTTGGTACAATCTTCAATTTTGAGTATACCATCAATCACATGCTTGAGGCCAATAAAATTTGCGGAAGACTTGAGGTCGTGAGCAGCTTTGTAAGCAGCAGCCCATTCTTTAGCAGCAATAGCCCGCTGAAGCTCAGCAGTTTCCATTGGTATCTTCTCAATAAATAGCTCTACCATTTCCTTCACAAAGGCTAAATCGCCATCACTGAAAGTTTTTAGATAGCTGAGATCAATCATTATTTCTTTTTTATCTTCCATTTCCTAGCAAAGTGTGGTAATACAAGTCATACCCCTTAATTATTATTGTACTATTTGTGTCTTGTGGAAACTCTTTCCTTTTGTGTTAGATGCTCAAATTCATTTTTGAATCTTAAAAAAAATATTCATATCAATGAATCTGTTCTTAATGAGATATTTTTCTTTCCCTAAGTTAAACTAACAATTTTGTTATTGGAGTACAAGACTATTTTAAAATTGTCAAAAAGTTTTCTGCATTTACGCCCAAGGGTTTACTATTCCAAATAAAGCCAATTATTTCTATACTAACTCACCTTTGTTGCTTGAATTGTCTTTCTGTGTAAAATGTTATAGCCGAAAATAATATTTATTGAATTTTTCAAAGAAGGAATTACACATTGTTAACAATTTGAAGAGGGTTTCAAAAAAAATGAGGTGATCTTGTGGAATAGCTGCGCGCCATCCATCTCCTATACAAACATTCAAAATTAAACTAATCCCATCACCCTAATGAAAAAGTTAATCATCAGAAGTTTAGGCTTTGCATTACTATTCCTCGTAGCCGCTTGCCATAGTAATAAAGATGGCAATCATGCCTATCGTCAGCTCCAAACCGAGAAAAGCGTGGCTTATGACAAAGCGCCTGCTAATCGAAAAACCAAAGCGAAAAAAATGGAAAGCAGGTATTATGCGGAGGAATTCGATGCGGGAGCCGCCAAAAAAGACATTCCAAGAGAACACAATACGGAGGAATACGATAAAATCAATGAAAATGCTTTCAAAATCCCACAACTTAATCCATTATCTACTTTTTCAATAGATGTTGATGCGGCTTCTTACAGCAATTCACGAAGAATGATCAACAATGGGCAAATGCCCTATAAAGATGCGGTTCGTATTGAAGAGTTTATCAACTATTTTGATTACGATTACCCCAATCCAACAGGTGAACACCCATTTGAGGTGGTAACCGAAGTCGCTGCTTGCCCTTGGAATACGCAACATCAACTGGTTCATATTGGCTTGCAGGGTAAGAAATTAGACTATAAGAATTTAGCTGCTACCAACTTGGTGTTTTTGATCGATGCATCTGGTTCTATGGAATCGGCTAATAAGCTTCCTCTACTCAAATCTTCTTTAAAATTACTATTAGATCAATTAGGAAAGAATGATCGTATTGCGATTGTAGCTTATGCAGGTGCTGCGGGTTTGGTACTTCCTTCTACGCCAGCTACCGAGAAAGAAACCATTTTAGCGGCATTGGACGACGTTAGTGCTGGCGGTTCCACTGCTGGTGGTGCTGGAATTAAATTAGCGTATAAAATTGCAAAAGAAAACTTGATTGAGGGCGGGAATAACCGCGTTATTCTTGCTACAGATGGCGATTTTAATGTAGGCGTATCATCAACTTCCGAACTCGTTCGCACGATCGAAGAAAAGCGTAAAGATGGGATATACCTTACCATTTGTGGGTTTGGTATGGGAAATTACAAGGATGGACGAATGGAACAAATTAGCAATGCGGGGAATGGCAACTATTTCTACATTGATAATATTCAAGAGGCGAAAAAAGTATTTATAACTGAAATGAGGGCTACCTTATTTACCATCGCAAAGGATGTAAAAATTCAAGTAGAGTTCAATCCAAATAAAGTTCAAGCTTATCGCTTAATTGGTTATGAAAACCGTTTGCTAGCTAACGAAGATTTTAATGATGATACCAAAGATGCAGGTGAATTAGGTGCTGGTCATACGGTTACGGCACTTTATGAAATTATTCCTACTGGTGTGCAAAGCAGTTTCATCAAAAATGTAGATGGTTTAAAATATCAGAAAACAAAAACTTCTAATGCTGCGAATACCAATGAAATCATAACCTTGAAGCTTCGCTACAAAAAGCCTAGTGAAGAAACAAGTAAGCTTATTACCACCGTCGTTAAAGATAATCAAACAACATTCGAAAAGACTTCAACAAATTTCCAATTCTCAGCTTCAGTAGCCGCATTTGGCATGTTGTTACGAGAGTCGGAATTTAAAGGCGAAACTTCTTATAAAGCGGTCATGCTTTGGGCTAAAAATGCCCAAGGTAAAGACAAAGAAGGCTATCGTGCTGAGTTTATCAAGTTGGTCTCAGCTTGTGAAGCGATGGCAAATTAGCAAAGAAGAGATTCACCAAACCAATTCCTTCATGAATACGTACCTCCAAATTGCTTAGATTCTTGATTGTTAGTTTGACCCATCCCGATGTTCGAGATGGGTCATTTTGATGGGTTTACTTCCTTAAACGCCCGATTTCACTTCGAACACATCCAACTGAATGGCAAAATCCCAAACCTTGGGTAAATCCCAATAGTTAGAAAGAGCAACGCTGCTCATGTTGGTAGGAAATTCTACTAATTGTTTGGGAAACGTATGCGTTTCGTTAGCAAAAGAACTGGCTTCAGGTAAAAATAACTCAATGGCATTTTTGCTGGGCGTACAAGTTTCAGCAGCGCTTACCTCACAAGATACACGAATAATCAAACCGTTTACTTCAATATCACGGCCATTTTCTTTCCACGAAAATACAGTGGGTTTTCCTGCTACCTTGACATTGCTGATATTAATGCACGCATTATTTGCTAATACATGTGCGCCTGCTAATAGTCTACTCACATCTTTTTCCGTGATTTTTTGGGTAGGCGCAGGATTTCCCCAAGTATCTTTTTTAGGAAAACAAATTTGAAATTGCTTCTCAATTGCATGAGGTTTGTTGGAATTTTTGTGTCCAAAACAGCCTTTTAAAATGATGGAAATGGATAATAAAAAAATGAGAATGGGTTGATGTTTCATAGTGTTAGGTTGTTAACAGTACAAAGATCACCTTCTGCTCCTCATTTGATTTACGGACTAATTGTATTTGGCTATTTTTTTATAAAAAAATGACTTTTCAGATTAATGTTCTGAAAAGTCTAATACTGTTGTAAAGTCTTAGAGATCAGTGTACTATGCCACATTCTTTACAAAACTTTCGCTTTCCTTTTTTGCGTTTTTTAGGCTTCTTTTTATGACCAAAATACATCGGGTTAGCATACTGGGGCTTGCCCGCTTCGCGTGCTTGTTTATGTAATTCTTTTCGCCTTGCTTCTGCAAATTCATTTCTCCCTGAGGCAATTTTTGCTTTGTTCTTCTTGTTGCGATGTCTTTTTGGTTGTTTCTCATAGCGTTTCCCTACATCAATATCAGACAAGGTACTTCTCGGTTGCAGGGAGGTTTTTGCATCGGGTTTGGAACAGCTCGTTGCAATTAATAAACAACCAGCAATTACGAAATAGGCAATTTTTTTCGACATGATATTCATTTATTTTGGGCTAATGATTCAAGTTTTCTAACTTCATGCGTAAGTACATACCTCCATTATAATGGCTCGCATAACAATTTGGATCATTCTCATCATCACGCTTCTTAGTTTTCACCATTTAAGCGCACAACACTATCGGGTTTCGGGTAAAGTTATTGAAGCAGTGTCCAAAGATCCATTACCATTTACGCATGTTATTATTAATAAAGGCGAAAATCATGCCTTTACTGACCTAGACGGTGAATTTTTAGTTGAATCGAATACGCCAATTAGCCAGCTTACGTTCAAACAACCACTTCATGATACGAAAGAAATCAGCATTACGTTTGAACGGGTCAATAATATGCTTGTGGAACTTACTGCCAACCAACTCTTTGTGTATGAACGACAAACGAATGAAGAAACGAAAGCGCTCATGGAGAAAGCTTTTGCGAATAAGCAGGCGTATAATCCTGACAAAATGAAAGATATTTCGTATGACTCATACAATAAATTTACCCTTTCTTATGGTCAGGTAAAAAAGGTTAAAAGTTCAATCAATAAGATTCTAGGGAAATTCAAGTCGATTAATAAAGTATTAGACAGTACCGAAACGAATCATCATTTATTGATGATGGAATCGGTGACCCATCAAGATTATTACAATCTTTTTAATAGAAAAGAAAGTGTGTTGGCCTCTAAAGTATCAGGAATTGAACAGCCTGCAATTTTTGCCCTCACCTCTCAATTACAACCATTTAGCATCTATACACCCGAAACTTATCTTTTAGGCACCTATTATAATAGTCCTTTTACGTATAAACCGTTTAGTTGGTATCATTTTAGAACCATTGATACGGCTTACATTAATCAAGATACGGTATATGTGGTCAAATTTAATCCTAAAAATGACCTCAAAATCTTATTTTTAAAGGGTTTCCTTTACATCAACTCCGACGGCTATGCGGTACAATATCATAATGTACAGCCTGCGATTAGCAAATCAGTGGAAATGGAGTATTTCCAATCGTATCAAAAAGACTCATCAGGGCAATGGTTTCCTCACCAAATTGAGACAAGCATTATAAAAGATCGGCTCAGTACCACAAATAATAAATTAGAAGCCATAGATCGCACCACCATCCATCAGGTAAAAAGAGACGTAGGATTGAAGAAAGGAAAGTTTAATGAGATTGTACTCGATTATAAAAACCATCAAACACGACCGAATTCCTATTGGCAGAAAGCCCGAAAGAGTAAGTTCACGCTCACCGATTCCCTCACCTATCAATTCTACGATTCTATTGGGAGTATTAAAAACTTTGAGAATTTTATTCGATTTGGGGAAGGACTTTACTACGGGGAAATTCCTTACAAAAACATAGACTTATTGCTGAGCCGTGTAGTCGATTTTAACCAATTTGAAGGATTGCGGGTAGGTTTGGGTTTACAAACGAATGAAAGGCTCTTTCGTCATGCGACCTTTGGTGGGTACTTTGCCTTTGGCATTAATGATGATGAATTCAAGTATGGTGCATATACAAAAATTAAACTTGGAAAATTCCTCAATACGCGTCTCATTTACTCGTATCAAAACGATTTGTATGAATCAGGTATACCCGAATTTCCTTTTGATTCCCCACAATTTTCCAGTGAGTCATTGCGCGGCTATCGCGTATCCATTACTGATCGTATCATTCGGCACGAGCTCGCTTTAGAGTTTCAGCCAATCAAATACCTCAACATGCGCTTGGGATATTTCAGGGATGATGTTTCACCTCTCTATGAATATGATCTAGAAGGCGAAGTAGATGATTTTGATTTTTCTGAAATTCGAGTCGGCTTTCGCTATGCATTTGGGGAGCATTACATGGAGTCGGTTCATCGAAAAATATCTTTTGGTACCGATTACCCCATTGTTTGGGCACAATATACCAACGGCTCGGATAGCTTTCTTGGAGGAGAGTTTGACTACACCAAATGGGATTTTAAATTGCAAAAAACTACGCGTACAGTAGCTTTGGGTACCAGTTATATACAAGTGCGAGCGGGTTGGATTAATGGGCGAGTGCCTTATCAACGCTTATACCGTGGGCTGGGCAGTTTTAGACGGATTTCTACCATTGCACGAAATAGTTTCGAAACCATGGGATATAATGAGTTCATTTCGGATCGTTATGTGGCTATTTTTTATTCGCATAACCTTGGAGATATTTACATTCGGAGGTTACGCAAACAACCTAGTTTAGTCGTTTCTCAAAATATGGGTTGGGGATCGTTGAGAAATCCAGGCAGGCATGGTGGGAACCAAGAACGCATCCGAACAATGGAGAAAGGGTATTTCGAAACAGGCGCATTTATGAATAATATTTTAGTGCTCAGTGGTTTTGGAATTAATGTGGGCTTGGGAGCTGGCATTTATCTACGCTATGGTCCTTATCAATTGCCAGTTGGTAAAGATAACCGTGTATTTAAAATTGCGATTGATTTTCAGTTATAGGACTATTTCATAAAAAAGCAGGAAGTGCTCATTGAAGCTTCTTAGCTTCAATTGAAATAGGTTTGAGCTTCCTAGCTCAAAACAGTTAGCGTTTAGAAACCTCAAAGTGCATTTTTATGAAAAAGCCCAGTTATAAAACAAAGAAATGAAGATTCCCATTTACCAAATAGATACATTTACCGATAAGGTTTTTGGTGGAAACCCTGCTGCAGTTTGCCCTTTAGAGGCATGGCTGCCCGATGAAACGCTTCAACAAATTGCCCTAGAGAACAACCTCGCAGAAACAGCTTTTTTCATCAAAACAGGAGCAGGTCAATATCACCTACGTTGGTTCACGCCAGAGATTGAAATGGATTTGTGTGGACATGCAACTTTAGCCACTGCTTTTGTTATTTTTAGCCACTATGAACCTAAGCGTAAAACGCTCACTTTTGATAGTCTTAGCGGGCAATTAGTTGTTCGAAAAGCGGGAGATTTCCTAGAATTAGATTTTCCTTCGCGCCCTCCGCTTCCCGCTACACTTCCGAAAATTATTAGCAAAAGCCTAAATATTCAACCCATCGAGGTGTGGAAAGCACGAGATTATGTGTTGTTATATGAGGATGAAGCAAGCATACGGCAGCTAACTCCAGATGTGGCACAATTGAATCAAATCAATCTTGATCCTGGAGGTATTGTCGTTACAGCTCAAGGTGATCAGGTCGATTTCGTTTCCCGCTTTTTTACGCCTCAGGCGACTATTTTTGAAGATCCAGTGACAGGGTCGGCACATTGTAGCCTCATTCCATTTTGGGCAAATCGACTACAAAAACAGGCGTTTCATGCCTTACAATTGTCTGCCCGTCAGGGAGAGTTATTCTGTAACATCGTAAATGATCGTGTGCAAATTCGAGGAAAAGCAGTGGAATATTTAAAAGGAGCGATTCGTATTTGACACATTTAATCATTTTGTAAGTGCTCACCTTTTCATTTCCTTTGGTCGTATAAATAAGCGTGCAACATTAACAAACTATACACTTATGGAATATCGACCCAAGATCACAGACATTTATCTCGATCAAGTGCTGACTAGAACATATCGTAATGAATATGGGGAACGTGAACAAGTTCCTTATGAAGCGCGTGTACATCGACCTGTTAAAACGCTAGATGTTGGTTTGCGCTTTGTCAATCATTTTGCAGACGGTATCGTGTATCAAATTCTGATTTACATGATTATGGCTATCCCAGGAATGGAATCCCAACCTTTTATACCATTATTCATTTTCTTGTCCATGCCGATTTATTACATCATTGGGGAACATAAATTTCAACGTACCATTGGTAAGTTGCTAACCAAATCTATTGTAATTAATGAATACGGAGAAGCCTTGGATTTGAGGCAAGCTGTGTTGCGAACCATTATTCGATTTGTTCCATTTAATGCATTCTCATTTTTGGGCAGTTCACAACGCGGCTGGCATGACACATGGTCTAAAACTTATGTAGTTTCAGAAAGTGAATATGAAGAATTACAGCTTTTACTGAGTGATCCAAGTAATTTTGAACCTCAGGAAGTGTAGATCGCCATTTTAATCAAAGAGGATAAAGGTTTAAGAGCATACGAGTGATTATGCTCTTAAACCTTATTTTTTTATAACGAAGTGCCATTATTTTTAACATTTTATTGTTTAATTTTACCTGATTCGATCAATATAGTATACGTCAAGCAGTTGAACTATTTCGCAACCAAAATAGAGTTTTTGAAAGGTGTTGGGCCACAAAAAGCAGATGCCCTCAAAACAGAACTAGGCATTCATACCTTTGGTGATCTGTTACAACACTATCCTTTTCGGCATGAAGACCGAACTAAATTTTACAAGGTTCGAGAGATTCATGAAGGTTTGCCTTATGTACAAGTTATCGGGCAGGTGAGTTACTTGGAAACCATTGGGGAAGGTCGCAAGAAACGCTTAGTGGCTACCTTACGGGATGAAACGGGGACGTTAGACTTAATTTGGTTTCAAGGGGTGAATTGGGTTAAGAAAACCTTGAAAGTAGGGGTAAACTATGTGTTTTTTGGGAAACCGAATTCATTTAAAGGAAATTATAGCCTCACGCATCCTGAATTTGAGTTATTCAATGCGGCCAGTCAAAAAGGTGGCGCTTTGGTGCCTGTGTATCATTCTACCGATAAGCTCAAAAAGAAATTTTTAGATAGCCGAGGTATTGCGAAGATTCAACGCACCTTATTGCAGGAAGCCTACCAAAAAATCCCCGAATCATTACCCGATTACATTGTAGAGAAATATGGGTTTATCAGCAAAAAAGAAGCGGTAAGGCAGGTTCACTTTCCAGCGCATTCAAAAAATTTAGAAAAGGCAAATGCTCGATTAAAGTTTGAAGAGTTATTTTACATTCAGCTCAAGCAATTGCGCATTCGGCAAGGCAAGCAATTGCAGTTTAGGGGACAAATATTTGCCAAAATTCCAACGCTCAATAAATTCTATAAAGACTTACTCCCGTTCGATTTAACCAATGCTCAAAAACGGGTGATTCGAGAGATTTATCAAGACATGAAATCGGGTACACAGATGAATCGCTTGCTTCAGGGGGATGTAGGAAGTGGCAAAACCATTGTGGCTTTCATTTGCATGCTCATGGCGATAGATAATGATGCGCAAGCCTGTATGATGGCTCCTACCGAAATTTTGGCAGATCAACATTACCATGGACTAAAGGAGTTTGCCGATTTATT